>NZ_FMXO01000012.1 GCF_900104215.1 Desulfonatronum thiosulfatophilum
CGCAAACTTGTCCAAAGGTTGCAATATGTGACCGAGGTTACAGGGGCTACCAAAATGTAGGCGACACCAAAATCCTGCGGCCAGGGCGTCCGAAGAAAAGCGATAGCCCCTATCAACGGCGGATCGTCCGTGAGCGTTTTTGCCGTAGAGCAGGAATAGAGCCGATAATTGGTCACCTGAAACAGGATCATCGCTTGTCCCGAAACTACCTGAAAGGGGTTCTCGGCGACGCGATCAACCTGTTCATGGCTGCCGCGGCATTCAATTTCAGGAAGTGGATTCGGAAGTTCGAACACTTTTTTGCCCTTTTTACGCTTTGGCTGTTTTTTGGCACCACAACCCGTCAGCCTACTATGATGATCCTGTAACGAAAATATCGGATTTTTCAGGCTCGACTACTTGGCTATTATCAGAGAGGTTTTCTTTGAGAAATTAATCTCCAGCACCCTCTCCAAATCCTCCATGCTTACCGGTTTGCTCAGGTAGTCATCCATCCCGGCCTCCAGGAATTTTTCCTTGTCGCCAAGCATGGCATAAGCCGTCAGGGCAATGATGGGGATATCTTTATTTGGACCGAGATCAGTGGATGAGCGAATGGCCTTGGTGGCTTCGACGCCGTTCATTACCGGCATCTGGATGTCCATCAAAACAAGATCGAAATCCTGTTGGGCTAATAGATCCAAAGCCTGACGACCGTTCTCGGCAAGGGTTCCCCTGTGTCCGGCTTTCTGCAGTAGTTTCATGGCCGGAAAGGAGTTGGACGGATCATCCTCGACAAGGAGAATACGCAAGCTTGAGGTTGGAGGCGGAGGTAGTGCTTCGATTGCCCGGGACGAATCGACTCCAACGGGAAGCTTGAAGTACAGAGCGATGTGGATCGTGGTTCCCTGGCCCTCCAGGCTTTCAATGCAGATCCGCCCCTCCATGAGATCAACCAGCCGTTTGACAATGGCCAACCCTAGTCCGGCACCTTGGTATTTTCGTGTATATGAGCCGTCGACTTGAACAAACGCCTTAAAAAGGTTGTTTATTCTGTCATCGGGAATGCCGATGCCCGTGTCACTCACGGAAAAAAGAACCCTGAAGGCCCCGTCTTTCCATGAACGGATCGGAGTCATCCTTACGTTGACCTTTCCGCTGTCGCTGTATTTCAAGGAATTACCGACAATGTTGAACAGCACTTGCCGCAATCGCGCTTCATCTCCGATTAACTGTTCCGGAATAGCCGGGTCTATTGAACATTCCAGAGTCATCCCTTTGTTTCTTGCCGTCACGGTGAACAGATCGAGAATTGAGTCTTGCAGTTCGGTCATACTAAACTCGGACTCGAGGAGTTCCATCTTTCCGACCTCAACCTTAGACAGGTCCAGGATGTCGGACAGCAACATGGTCAGGCGCTCTGCGGATGTGGTGGTCAACTGGACATATTGGCGTTGCTCCTCGTCCAGGGCAGTGGTATCCAAAAGCTGCATCATGCCCATGATACCGTTGAGAGGAGTTCGGATTTCATGGGACATGTTGGCAAGGAATTCAGATTTGGACTTGTTTGCCGCCTCGGCCTGCTCTTTGGCTACCAGCAGGGCCTCTTCAGCACGCTTTCGATCAGTGATGTCAATGCCAATTTCAAGGACGAGCTTCTCCCCGTCGCTGTCAATAAAAGGATAGTCATAAATGGCGAAAATTTTGTCCTCAGGTGCTTGTGACCATTCCCAAACTTGGGGGGTGTCCGTTTCAAAGACCTTGAAGGTTTTGCATTCTTCGCACGGGTCATTTCGACCCCTCAGCACTTCATGACAGGGCTTTCCTTCGATCTCGCCAAAGTGGTCAATAAAATACTTGTTGGCATATCTTACGGAATAATCGGACGATTGAAGATAGATAAAGCCTGGAAATGACTCCAGGAGCATGATAAGTCTTTTTTTTTCAATTTTCAACGATTCATCGGCCCGTTTGCGCTGTGTAACGTCTCTAGAGCTGAACAGGATTTCTTTATGATTGCCTTGTTCATCAAAAATGAACTTCCCGATTGTCTCAAGCCAAAGATATTCACCGTCATTTTGACAATATCTGTACTCGACTTTCACGCCGTCTTCACTTTTGGTCACAAATTCTACGAAGGCCGTTGCTACTCTTTGATAGTCGTTAGGATGGACGTATTCCATGAAATTCTTGCCGACAAGAGAATCAAGATCATACCCCAGGATGCTGTGGGAAGGGCCGGTGAATTTGTAATTTCCTTCCATGTCTGTCACGGATATAAGATCTGAAGAAGTATTAATAATGTTCTGCAACAGTTGAGTTTTATTTCGCAGGGCATCCTCTGCCAGTTTTTTTCCGGTGATGTCTATATGACAACCGACCATGCGGACGGGCAATCCGTCCGCGGTCCACTCGATGACCCGCCCTGCACAGATGACCCAGGCAGTGGAACCGTCCTTATGTTTATAGCGGACTTCGTTGTAAAAAGGTTCCCGGCCCCTGCTTTTGACGTGTCTATCAAAAACCTCAAGTACACTAGGAAGGTCTTCGGGAAAGATGATTTTCTGCCAAGCTTCCGGTGAACTCTCTAGTTCATGATCTTCATAACCGAACATGCGCTTGAAGGCTGGACTCAAGTATTCGGTGTTCTTTAGAAGATTCCAGTCCCAGTAACCGGAGAGAGTTGATTCCAGAATGTCCTTCAGGATTATCTCTTGCTCCCGAAGCGCCTCCTCGGCCCGTTTCCTTTCGGTGATGTCCTCAATCTGCGAGATGAAGTGCAATGGTGCCCCTTGGTCATCCCAGACCAATGAAACCGCCAGAAGCCCCCAGACGATGCTGCCGTTCTTGTGGAAGTACCGCTTCTCCATCTGGTAGGTTTCGATTTTGCCGGCGAGCATCCGCTGCACGAACTCCATATCCGTTTCCAGGTCCTCCGGGTGGGTGATGTCCTGGAAGGTCTTAAGCATTAGCTCGTCGTCGGTGTAGCCGAAGAGAGCACTGATGCGGGGGTTGACCTTGATCCACTGCCCTTCAGGCGACACGAGGGCTATGCCGATGGCGGAGTGCTCGAAGGCGTTGCGGAACTGTATCTCGCTCAGACGAAGCGCCATCTCACTCTGCTTACGTTCGGTGATGTCAGTCACAAAGCCTTGATAGTGCGAAACTTTCCCGTCTTCTGCATGGACCGTTCGAATGCTTCCTGATGCCCAGAAACCGGAGCCGTCCTTGCGTACCTGTTCGCATTCGTAATCTTTGACCATTCCATCAGTCGCTAAAAGGCCGATGACAGCAGGACCGTCCCTGGGATCAGCGAACAATTCAGTGCCAATGTCCTGGATCGAGGCCATCAGGTCCCGCGGAGCGGCATATCCGTACATGTCCGCCAAGGCTTGGTTGGCATAGAGAAAACGTCCCTCTGGGGTTGTCTTGAAGATGCCGATTGGTGCGTGGTCCAGGATGTCGTGGGCGTTGGGAAAGCCTGCTTGAGCGGGAGGTGCTTCAGGGGCTTGCTTTTGGGCCATCTGGCCTCCTATGCAGTGGGAAGAAGAGTTGGCTGCGAGTTTAGTGGACCATATACGTCTACAGGTGTGCGAACTGTGTTCACCTTGTGGTAATTTTTTTGTTTTTCCCATTTCACGTAACAAGGTCAAGCACAAGATTCAATCTGAGCCCTTAACCGGAGAAGCCCTATAGGTTTAGGGATTCTCCGGCCTTTATAACCACTACGCCGCCTTTCGATAATTCTCCAATGCAGCAAATTAGTCGGTCAACTGCTTCAGCATCTTCGCATCGCGATTGCAGCGATTCAGCGTGATGTACTGCTCGCTGATCTCTCCGGGCGTCAAATCCTTTGAACTGTGGCCATACTTCTTGATGAGGTGCAATCGTATTTCTCCACCTGATCCCCAAGCTCAAGCGTCCGCAAGACACCAAACAGATCGACGACTGTGGTGCCGTGGTCGGAACATGTCCCAACCTTCGGATGGGCGGGAATCTGAACGGCGGCTTTCCTCGTCTGCAGATCGACTGGCTGATCACCACCGTTGTTCGCTGGCTCGGCGTTCAGCCAGGAGATAAGCTTCTGCCCGGTCTCTTTTTTCCGGAGTGAAGTACGATCCGTCGAACAGCCCGGACCAGTCCTTGGTCGCCGTGGCTATGTGACCTCTACTGAAAGCTCCAGAACTGCTGTAATTTTATACTCCAGGCCATCTCTTTGAATCGGAGCTGGCCGATCTTGACCGGCTTGGTCTTGCCGGTGCAATCGTCCTTCACTTCCCAGGCAGTTTTTTTGAAGCAGATGGTCGCAGAGATGTGCAACGGCGCTGCCAGCATTGCATCCACAAGCGCTTTCTGTTTGGTCGAGGCCTCTCGCCATGCCGCAAATTGTTCTTCACGGCCAGCATCGCTTGGTCAACTAATTCCAGGATGCCGCCTTCCCAGGCCCAAGCATGTGCGTTAGGCTGTCGATGATCAGAACCCTGTAGCCGGCCTCAGCTGTCCCATGGATAGATTGGATATAACGGCCAGGATCGAAGGGTGAGGTCAGCTCGGTTACATCGTAGGCACTCAGATCGGCGTAAAGACTGCCGGCACCTCTAATGAGGTTGCCATACCTCATGTCGAATCATACCCTTTGATCATTACGAACGTCCCATGGTCAACAGGTCATGTGCCATTACATGGAACACCGACTGGGTTTTCGGTTGGAGGAATATACGTGAATCCTGATCTCCAGTTTTTGCAGTCGCAAGTGCAAAGCAATTGTCATATTTCGGATGCCAATTTCAGCGGATCTTTTTCCCTGTGCGGGCTGCTTCTGCGCATGCGCGATCTGTATAAGTGGGAATCCGGACTGGCTCCCTGGGAAGAGCCTGAGCATGGGTTGATCCTGGAGTGGGTGGAGCAGCGGGAAGAATTGTGGGCGGAATTGGAGGGGCAGGAGTGCAAGGCGCTCAAATTCGACAATGCTTGCATCGGTCCTTTCGAGGTCGAAGAGGTGAACAGCCGATGCGCCGCCCTGGGCTGCCTCTACGGCGCCGGCTACGTTCTGGGGATGAAGCCCAGTTTTTTTCTGGCCCTGCCGGTGGAAGAGACCGTGATCAACGGACTCAAGATATACACCGTGGAACATGAATTGTGCCGGGATATCTTTGTGACTCCGGTGATGCGTCAAGGCGACCGGATAATTGCTCGGCGTCAGGCCATGGAGTCACTGATCTGGGACGTGGTCCAGGAGCAGCGTCCCTCGGTGCGGCCGGCTCTGGATTTCGCATTGGCCGGTTATGGCCTGGATTCTCGGGAACTTTTGCAGCGCCCCAATGATTTCCAGAGCGCTTATCAGCATATGGTGCGGGAGGAACTCCGGATATGGGTGCATCATGAGATCGGCGAGGCCGCGGAGGACGCCTTTCCCGGTGATGTCTGGCATCAGATGGTGGCCAACACCTGTCAGACCCTGGCCGAGGTTTTCATCCGAGCGGTCAAGGATCTCCTGGCCGATACCCATCCCCACGGGCTTCTGGCCTTCATGGCCGCCAGGGACAGCAAACCTTCCCTTGGCTTGTATTTGGCCATGATGCGTCCTCTTTCCAAGTTGCTGTTTATGGAAATCTTTCGCATCTTTCCGGAATTCACCCGGACCGGGGAGTGGAGCGAAGTGGAGCGGGTTCGAACGGTTGCCTATGCCAGGGGCAGGGAGCTGGCGCAAAAACTCGTCGATGTCCATCGTGACTCTGATCCCTTTCATCACGAGCGGACCGTGGAGCGGATCATCGAAGAGATCATCCGCCCATTGGGCATTCTCGGCGAGGTGGATGCCGAAGAGATGAGACGCTGAACTACGCTCCTGCACTCTTCACAAATTCTCCTCCGGAACGGCCTTCAACAACCCTCGCAGTACATTCAAATTTTCGATATCTTCAGCTAGGTCCGAACCCTTGGGCGTTTCCAAAACCATGGGCAGATGCGCCAGCGGCGGATCGTTGAGGATGGTTGAAAATCCCGCAAATCCGATCTCACCCAGTCCGATATGTTCATGACGGTCCCGGCGGCTGCCCAGGGGGGTCTTGCTGTCATTGAGGTGCAGCAGCTGCAGCCGCGAAAGGCCTACGGTCCTGTCCAGGCGTGAAGTGACCTCGGCCCAGGAATCCTGATGGCGAGGATCATGACCGGCGGCGAAACCATGACACGTATCCCAGCAGATCCCCAGACGCAGGGCATGTTCGGATGCGGAAATCATTTCCGCCAGATCTTCGGGATCCGCACCGAGCGCGGTCCCGGTTCCGGAGGTATTCTCCAGAAGAAGACCGACATCTCCTGCCTGGTCTCCGGCTTCTTCAAAAGCCATGTCCAGGCATGCTGCCGCACGAATGCATCCGTCGTTCCTTCCCGCGCCTTTATGTGACCCGGGATGGAGGACGACCCAAGGAATGTTCAGCCTGGCGCAACGGATGAACTCCCGCGCCAGGGCGGAGGCTGATTTGCGCCATAATGTCTCGTCAGGAGACGCCAGATTGATCAGGTAGGACGCATGGGCGAAGATATGTTCGCGGCCCCACCTCTTCCAGCCCGCGGCAAAGGCTTCGGCTTCGGCGTCCGTGATGGAAGTGCCGGCCCATTGCCGCTGGTTGCGGGTGAACAGCTGCAATGCCTCACCTCCGACAGCAGCGATTCGATCGAAGACGAGATGCAGACCGCCTGAAGTGGGCATATGCGCACCAAGAAAGGGCATTGGTTTTTTCTCCGTGATTTGTGCCGATGCGCATCCTCGATACGATCATGGGGACCGTACGACAGCAGGGGACGCATCCACAAGGCAAGTTTCTCGAATATAACAGCGTCGCGCCTTTGCGGCCCGACAATAGTCAACGGAAGTGTTCTTGGTCTGGAGGAACAGGGAGAGATTAACTATCCCTTGTGTGCAAAGATATTGGCGGCGCGGCATCCGCCGTATCAAGCCTGCTGCGATGCATGCGCGTCAAGCTGAGATTGTTCGCTGAAATCCATGGATTGGATCAGCATTTCGCGTTCTCGTGAATAGTGCAGCAATGATCCATCCAGAGGGAGCTTCAAGCCGATCTGATTGCCCATGGTGTTGATCCGGAACGTTGCCTCGGCTTCCTGAAGCGGCCAGGGTTCATGATGGATGTCGCCGAAACCGAGTTTTCCCTGGGGGCTGACCGTTGAGAGACGGTACCGCTCCGTGAGCCAGTGAGTCAGCGAGTCGGGTTCGCTTCGGAACACGTCGCCGACAGGGGCATATTCAAAGCGCAGCTTCGCTTCTGGGGCTCCCCGGTGTGTGCGGGTGCAATCGAAATGCAGAACCTGGTCCTTTTGCCGGTGCTCGAAATGGGCCTTGTAATAAGGCAGGCCGTACCACGTTCTTGCCGCCAGAAGGGACAGCCGGCTGTCGATATCCAGGCTGAAGAACCAGACTCCTGGTTTTCCTGAATGTCGGACATAGGTGCGTACATTCACGCCGGAATAGCTCAGGCCGAGAAAAGACGGGATAAAACGTGGGCGCATGCCGGTGACGCGCATGGCCACAACCCCCAGCCAGGCTTGGCCGTCATAGGTATCCAGTTGCAGCTCCGTCGGAATGAGAGGACGAAGTTTCTCGGGGACGAACGGCCAGTGCGCGAACAGGACGTCATGGCAGTGCATGGCTCCGATGATGGGCCTGAACGGTGCTGATCCGTGGTCATGCTTGCCATGTATTCGGCTTTCATTCATGCATTGATCTCCCAAGAATCATGTTGGATATGCTGCACCGAGATTTCGGTGGCGACTGGTATGGGCTGTGGCCCTTGGCTTTGGCTATGCTATACAATCAGAAAAAGTACGGCATAGTTGTTTCGGGTCAAGGCTATCAGGAGTTGATCATGAAATTGTCACTTTTAATTGCATTCATGGGCCGGGACAACCTTTATCAACTGCGGCCCTGATCATGTAGGCGCGTGTCCCAATGAAATGATGAGCCGCACGGCTCTGGTCAGTTCCGAACCTTTTTCGTATGGTTCGTTCAGACGCGCACTTAATTCCGGACGTGGTTCTGCAGCTTTTTGAATCACGCTTGAAACTTGATGAATACAATCCATAATCCACAATTCATAACCCAATTTTGCCATGTCTGATTTCATCCTTGCTGAACAAGCCGACACAGCGATTCCGCCAACGTCTGGCTGCATCGAAACCACTGTGGTTGATCTGACCCGGACCGACTCCGCACATGATCTGGAAAATTCCCTCTGGCTGCTGGATCTGCAATTGCCCGCTTCTTTTTGTGAAGGGAAAGGGTGGCAGCCCGGGCAGTTCGTGATGATCCGGCCTGTTTCCTGGTCTTTTGAGCCGCTCTGGGCCAGACCGTTTTCCATATGCATGGCCGGAAACGGCATATTGCGCATTTTTTTTCAGGTGGTCGGGAGGGGCACGCGGGCCATGACCAAGCTTGAACCCGGTGAACAAGTCGTTGTCTGGGGACCGCTTGGCAATGCATTTTCAGTGGAACCGGATACCCCCACCCTGCTCCTGGCAGGTGGCATCGGCCTGGCGCCGTTTATCGGATATGCCTGGTCTCATCCCCAACCGGATCTGCTTTTCCTGCTGCTCGGGCACCGCCCGTCGGTATCGGGATATCCCTTGCACCTGCTGCCGGAAAGCATTGCCCGGGAGACCGCCCGACAAAAATGCGAGGAGGATATCGCATGTTTTGTGCGGGACCTGGAGAGCCGAATTGCGGAATATGCCCGCATTAACGGCTTGATTCTCGCCTGTGGTCCGCATCCATTTCTGCGCGCGGTGCAGACCATGGCCATGCAATACCGGGCTCGGGCTCAATTGTCCCTGGAGAACCGCATGGCCTGCGGTATTGGGGCCTGTCTGGGCTGCGTGACCAATATTGCCGGGCAGGAGTTGCCCGTGAAGGTTTGTACCCAAGGGCCGATTTTCCGGGCAGAAGACGTGAAACTTGAACAGGCCGTCATTGATCGGGTGAAAGCATGAATCTCAACGTCAAATTCGCCGGAATGGAACTGAAGAATCCGATTCTGACCGCATCCGGAACCTTCGGTTACGGGCTGGAGTTTGCGCCGTATGGCGACCTGACGGCTTTGGGCGGAATCGTGGTCAAGGGGTTATCCTGGGAGCCGCGAACGGGCAACCCCATGCCGCGGGTCGCGGAAACGCCGTGCGGGATGCTCAATGCCATCGGCCTGCAGAATATCGGAGTGCATCGGTTCGTGGAGGACAAGTTGCCTTTGCTGCCCTGGTCCGAGGTGCCGGTCATCGCGAATCTGTATGCCTGCGATGCCGAGGATTTTGCCCGCCTGGCCGAATACCTGGCCGATCAGGAGGGCGTCGCGGCACTGGAAGTGAACATTTCCTGTCCCAATGTTCAGGCCGGTGGCGTGCTGTTCGGCCAGGACCCGCGCCAGGCCGCCCTGGTCACCGCAGCCGTCAAGGCCAAGGCCGGGGCCAAGCCGGTGATCGTCAAACTGTCCCCCAACGTCACGGATATTACGGCCATCGCCAAGGCTGCAGCCGACGCCGGGGCCGACGCCCTGGCTCTGATAAACACCCTCTCCGGCATGGCCGTGGATATCCGCACCCGCAAGCCGCGCCTGGCCAACGTCATCGGCGGCCTGTCCGGGCCGGCCATCAAGCCGGTGGGGCTGCGCTGCGTGTATCAGGTCAGCCGGGCCGTGGATCTGCCGATCATCGGGCTGGGCGGGATCTCCTCGGCGGAGGACGTGTTGGAATACATTATGGTCGGTGCCTGGGCCGTGCAGATCGGCACGGCTAATTTCCTGCGCCCGGACATGGCCTTCCGCATCGCCGCGCAACTGCCGGGATTGCTGGAAGAACTCGGAGTGAAGTCATGGGAGGAATTTCGGGGGAAGTTGTCGATCTGACTAAATCAGCAATCACGCAGCGCTTTAGTGGGCATTGATTGTTAGGAATAAAAATTACCGTAACTACTCCCAGCGGTCCGGCTTGTCTCGATTTTTCGACCTCGCAACTCCTTCGTCGGCTTCGTAGCTTCGAACCATTGCGTGAATAAACAGCATTTGGCGCTCAAACGCCCGGCAGTGGTTCGATGACGAATCCTGAATCAGTCAGACAGGTGATGCCGAAAAATCGAGACAAGCCAAAGGGACCATTTCATGCCATTCAATCAAAATGTGCTGAGTAGATACAGAGCACCGGCCGTTACTGCTCAAAAGTATAATTGCCCTTGAAAAACTGCTCGACGTACCAGGGGATCTGGGCTTCGTCAGTGAGGACCATGTCCAGCAGGCGGACCGAACCCAGCAGCCGACCGATGAACTCGAGCTTTTCCATCATCCGCGGACAGTCGTATTTTTTGATCTCGCCGCGGACCATGTCTCCCTTGTGCTCGACCCGCAGTCCCAATCGCTTGAGGATTGTGGAGATCATCAGCGCCCGACGGGTTCGGCGGGAGATGTCCGCGGCCCCGCCCTTGAACAGGAACACGATATAATTGTCGTTCACTTGCTCTCCGCAGTAGGCATCGATGGTCACGAAATGGTAGCCAAGGCGGGCACTGTAGTTCAGGTAGTCATCGGAAATGATGGCGTAGTTCGGACCGCCCCTGGAACTCTTGTTAGCCGGATCATGGTTGATCTCTACGTGACTGATCGCGGCGGAACCGTTTGATTCCACCTCCACGCGTCTTCCCCAACGCACTCCGGGATGCGTCATGCCTCTAAGCATGGCGACAAACGGTTTGGAAGCAATTCCTTCCTGATCCGTGACGCCCTGTTCCGGCTGGCGGTTGAAACCGCCTCCCAGATCCAGGATGTAGGTGTTCAGCGGCAATGTCGTATGCAGCTTGACTGCCAGGCATGTATCTTCCTGAATGTCCTCGCAGATGCAAAACATCTCGGACATTGCTTTTTCATGGGCGAACCGGACGACGTCATGCAGGGTAAGACAGCCTTCCGGGGTGAAGTCGGCCTGCTTGGGGTCGATCAGATTCAGCGGGACGACGTTCTGTAACGTCTCCTTGACAAGTCGAAAAAGTGGACTGCCCTTCATCAGGTTGATCTGCGGCTTGGTCCGGATCAAGGCCATGACCCTTCCCGAATAGACAGCCCTGCGGGAAGCGTCCAAAGTGATCTCTTCGCCGTGGGGAATTACGCTGGTGGCGTTTTCCGTGCCCACCAGAGTCGGTATGCCGAATTCCCTCGCCACGGAGGCCATATGTCCAGTCACGCTGCCGACATCGGTGATGATACCGTGGACCTTGCTCATCAGGGAAACGTACATCGGAGATGTCTGCGTGGTGACGAGAATGGCTCCTTGCGGCACGGCCGAGAGGTTGTGCTCGGTCTTCAGAACGAAGGCCGGACCGCTTGCCGTTCCGGTGGAAGCGGTGGAACCGCCCTGCAAGACCAACTCATGGCCTGCATAGCCTTCTTCCCCGGAATCGGGAGAAGGATGTTCTTCCTCGGACATGAGCAGATTCAGGGGGCGGGCCTGGAGAATGAAGATCTTCCCTGCCTGATCCATGGCCCATTCGATGTCCAAGGGAAGCTTGTAGTGGTTTTCCAGATGGATGCCGTATTCCGCGAGCTTTGCGACATCATCCTCGCCCAGGCAGGGCTGGTCCTGGAGGTGGGGATCGACAGGAACCTCATGGAGTCCTCCGGCAGGGTTCATCACAATGCGTTTGGTCTTGTGCACGGTGACGGTTTCGATGTTCCCGGATGACGTCACCTGCCACATATCCGTGGGCATGGAACCGTCCACAACGCTCACTCCAAGGCCCCATGCCGCACTGATGATCAGCTTGCGCTCGCCGGGCTTGTTGGGATCCTGGGTATACATGACTCCGCTGGCACGGGCGTCGACCATATTCAGGCAGAGCACGCACATCTGCATGTCCTGGTCTCGATACCCCACGCTGCGACGGTAGAAAACAGCCCTGGGGGTGTACATGCTGGCCACGACTTCCTTGTATGCGTCGAGGATGGTATCGGCGGTCACGTTCAACACGGTGGAATGCTGCCCGGCAAAGGAAGATTCCGAGTCTTCCCCCGTGGCGCTGCTGCGAACAGCCATACGGGTTTCCGGTCCCAGCTCGGAGGCCATTTCCCTGGCTTCGTAGTAGATGCGCGATTCCAGATCCTCGGGCAGAGAAGCATTCAGGATCATCTTCTGGATTTCGCGGCAGGCGGCTTCCAGATGATCGGTGTCCTGGATGTCCACTCCCTTGAGTTCGCCGCGGATGGCGTCGTAGAGATTTGATGAACGCAGGAAATGATGACAGGCATAGGCCGTGACGACGAACCCCTGGGGGGTCGGCAGCCCGGCCCGGTTGGAAACTTCGCCCAAATTGGCGGCCTTGCCTCCGACCCGGGCCTGATTCTCATGGCTTAAGCCGACCAGAGGCAGTACAAGACAGGATCGCTCCAGCTTGCGCTGCCGGGACAACCCTCGCAATACCTGGATGCCGATTTTTTCCGAGGAGCTGAAAAGGCCGGGGTATTTGCCCTGGGAGAGGGCATTGAGGTCTTCGGCCAGTTCATATACCACGCCCACCAGTTCCTCGCACTGGCAGAGCACCTCGTCAAAGGTAAACGGCTGAGGAACGAAAAGCAGATTTTCCAGGTTGTTGATCAACTGCAGCGCCTTGTTGTTGTGGCTGAGGAGCTGCTTGAAGAAGTGATACTTGCTGTGAAAAAGCGTCTCTTCCGGTGCGGTGTTCGTGGGGATGTTGCTTTTTTCAAAGAGCTGGTCGAGAAAATGATACATGTGCTGTAACCTGGCTGGGTTGGAGAGGAGGAGCGGCATAAGAACGAGAGAGTCAACGCCTGTGAACCTGACTCTGTCAACATAGGGTCAAGATTGAGCCTTCTTAAATACGCCTGAAAAAAGGGAATGACAACATCTTGGCCGGCATGAAAAAGGCAATCGGGCAATTGTTCCCCGACAAGCGGGGGCAGGAGCCCGTCTCTGCTGCGGATTTGCTGAATGGATACGGCTGAATAAAAATTACTGGAATATGGCAGCGTTTTCGGCTAAGACTGACTCGCACCTTGACGAATGCTCCGGCGCTCCATGTCGTCTTTTTTAAGATTTAAACTTCCGAACCATCAACAGTTTCATCATACGGTATCTCTATGCTTTGGCCCCACAAGGATCTGCTCTGCATATCACAATTGACCAAGGCGGAAATTCTGCATGTTTTCGAGATGGCGCGCCGGTTTGCCGAGGTCAATTCTCGACCGATAAAAAAAGTGCCGACGCTGAAAGGCAAGAGCGTGATCCTTTTTTTTGTCGAACCCAGTACGCGAACCAAGACATCCTTCGACATCGCCGGAAAACGACTTTCCGCGGATACCTATTCCCTGGCGGCGTCCTCCAGCAGTTTGAAAAAGGGGGAGAACCTCAAGGACTCCGCTCTGACGCTGGAGGCCATGCACCCGGATGCGCTGGTGCTGCGCCACCATCAAAGCGGAGCTTCCGAATTTCTGGCCAAGCGCCTTTCCTGTTCGGTGATCAACGCAGGGGACGGCTGGCATGCGCATCCCACCCAGGCCCTTCTGGACGGATTTGCTTTAAGCGGGGTCTGGGGGGACGACATGGCCGGTAAAACCGTGCTCATTGTTGGCGACATCGCGCACAGTCGGGTGGCCCGCTCCGACGTGCTGCTGCTCAACGCTCTGGGCGCCCATGTCCGGATTTGCGCTCCGCGAACCCTGTTGCCGGCTGCCGTGCGGGAGTGGCCCGTGGAAATTTTTTCGGATCTGTCCACGGCCTGCCGAGGCGTGGACGCCGTGATCTGCCTACGCCTGCAGTTGGAGCGGCAAAAGGCCGGCCTGTTGCCGGATCTGCGCGAATATGCCCGAACCTTCGGCCTGGGGGCGCGGCACCTGAAACAGGCCAATCCCGGAGTTCTGGTCATGCATCCCGGTCCCATGAATCGAGGTCTTGAAATCGAAGCCGCCCTTGCGGATGCCGAGAACAGCCTGATTCTTGATCAGGTCTCAGCCGGCGTTGCCACGCGCATGGCCCTGCTGTTCCTTTTTCTGACCCGCAAGGATCAATCTTCGAGGGACGAGCAACAACCCCAAAACCATCGGTTTCAGGAGGCCTAGCATGCCCGGTCCGGATCTTGTCGTACGCAATGTTCTTTTTCGGGATGAACTGGTCAGCCTCTGGGTTGGTGAGGGCAAGGTGCAGCGGTTGGCCTTGCCCGACGAGCCGTCCTCCGACGGTGCGGAGCTGGACGGGGGCGGGGGGCTGCTGCTGCCGGGGCTGATCGATGCGCATGTCCATCTGCGTGAACCGGGCTTCGAGTACAAGGAAGACATCGCCTCCGGTCTGGAGGCCGCGGTCCGGGGAGGATTCAGTGCCGTACTGGCCATGGCCAATACCAGCCCGGTCAACGACACGGCCGCGGTGACCGACTTCATGCGCAACAAGGCCATCCAGACGCACCCGCACGGACCTCGACTGCACCCTGTAGGCGCCTTGACCAAGTCGCTTGCGGGGCAGGAATTGGCTCCTCTGGCCGAACTGGCTGAAGCGGGCTGCGCGGCGTTTTCCAATGACGGCATGCCCGTGGCCAATCCGGACATTTTTCGACGGGCCGTCGAATATGCTTCCGATCTGGGCTTGGTGGTAATCGATCATTGCGAGGACCCGGCGCTGGCCGAGGGCGCCTCCATGAACGAAGGCCGGGTCAGCGGCTTGCTCGGACTCAAGGGCCAGCCCGTGGTCGCGGAAAGCCTGCAGGTGGCCAGGGATATCCTGCTGGCGGAATACCTGGATCTTCCGATTCACCTGGCGCACATCAGCTGCCGCCAGTCCGTGGAGCTGATCGCCTGGGCCAAGAGCCGGGGCGTCCGGGTGACCGCGGAGACCTGCCCGCATTATCTGCTCTGGACCGAGGAAATGATGCAGGGGTACAACACCCTGGCCAAGGTCAACCCGCCGTTGCGCACCAGCGACGACGTCCAGGCCATGCGTCAGGCCGTGCGGGAAGGAGTGATCGACATCCTGGTCACGGATCATGCCCCCCATGCCGACCATGAAAAGGAAACCCCTCTGGACGAGGCGCCCAACGGCATCAGCGGCCTGGATACTGCGCTGTCCCTGTGTTGGACCCTGGTCCGCGAAAGAGTGCTTTCGGTTCAGGACTTGTGCCGGCTCTGGTCCCAGCGTCCCGCGGAAATTTTCTCGTTGCCCGTGAACCGCTTTTCTTCCGGAGACCCCGCGGATTTTATTCTGTTCAATCCGGATCAGGAATGGACCGTGAGCCCCCAGACCCTGTTTTCCCGGGGCAAGAACACTCCTTGCCTGGGCCAGGTTTTGCCTGGACGGGTCCGCGCGCACTGCATCTCCGGAAAAATTCTCTTTCAAGACGCTTTCGAATAATAACAGGAGTATTCATGTCCCAACCGCTGAAAGATGCCGTGAGCATCTGCAAGGCCATCATGCGCAACGGGTTTGACGCTTACGTGATCAATGCCCGGTTGCAGGAAAAAATCCTGGCAGGAAACGGTGAACGTGAAGTCGATATCTGCTCCGAAGCTGATTTCGAGGATCTGAGCAAGATATTCCCTCTTTTCGAACCGGCTACCACGGCGGAGTATACCGGTACGCTGAAGGAAGGCGACATCCTGATTCGGGTTTATCCCGCGGATTCCGAGGACGGCTCGCATCCCGAGGAGGGAGTGGCCAAGTTCACTCCAGGCATGATCAAGGCCCTGGAAAAGACCGAAGGCGGCCTGCCGCTGCAGTTGGCCTGCCCGTACATGCCGAAAGCCAAGGAACTGTATGACGGCTTCGCGGATGTCGGCGGCGGCGAGATCCGTTTTCAGGGCATTCCGGATGAAACCCTGAAGCAGAACTATCTGCGCGGCGTGCGGGCGTTGCGGTTCGCGGCCAATTTTCAGCTGCCCGTGGAGCCCAATTCCTGGATGGCCATTGTGCGGGCGGCCCGGCGTGTCCTGGACTACGTTTCGGTTTCGGACATCATGGACGAGTGGCGCAAGGTGGAAGCGGAAAACATGTGGCATTTCGTGAAGCTGCTCCATGAAAGCACCATCCTGGACGGTCTCATCCCTGAAATCGCCGCCTTAAGCCGGGTCAAACAGATCAAGAATCCGGATGAAGGCGAGGAAATCGTCCTGGACCACACCCTGGAGTTGATGCGCCGTTATCCCGAGGAATTGCCCTATGACTGGTACGGGACCCTGGCCTGTCTGTTCCATGATGTGGGCAAGCTGTTTACCGCGGAATATGTGGGCAACCAGTGGACTTTTTACCAGCATCACCGGGTGGGCGCCAAGGTGACCCGGAAGATTCTCGGACGGTTGCGGTTTTCTCCCGAGGAAATCGACAAGGTCTGCCATCTGGTGCGCCAGCACATGCGCTTCCATTTCATGCTCACGGACCGGGGTATTCGCCGGTTCACCGCGCTGCACGACTATCCGCGTCTGATTGAAATCGCCAGAGCGGACATCAAGGCCCGTAATGGCGCATACAAGGAATTCAACCATAACATGAAGATGCTGGAGCGGGCGGCAATACCGGAAGAAGCCCTGGAGCCCCTGCTCAATGGTCATGAAATCATGGACTTCGCCGAGATCAATCCCGGTCCGGCAGTCGGCCTGATCCGCGAAGCCCTGCTTCAGGCCCAGATCGCCGGGGACGTGACGTCGGTGCCGGAAGCCGTGGAATTTGTCCGCAACTACCGGTTGAAGGAAAAACTGCAATGATGGCGATTGCTGCCAGCCAGGTCCCAAGTTCTTTTGAAGCCTGATCTTCTCGAATATACCCTCCCTGAACTGGAAGAGTTCATTGCGGAGCTGGGAGAAGCTCCCTTCCGGGCGCAGCAGATCTGGCAGTGGCTGTGGCAGAAGCGGGTGCGCGATTTCGCCTTGATGTCCAACGTTTCCAAAGAATTGCGTTCGCGTCTGGCCGAAGCCGCGGTTATTGTTTGGCCGGAGGTTGATCAGGTTCAACGCAGTCGGGACGGCACGACGAAGTTCCTGTTGGCTTTGCGGGACGGTCAGCGCATTGAAAGCGTCCTCATTCCGGAAAAGACCCATTACACGCTTTGCCTCTCCTCCCAGGTGGGATGCAGTCTGGGCTGTACGTTCTGCGCCACGGGACGGATGGGCTTGCTCCGCAACTTGACCATGGGCGAGATTCTGGGCCAAGTTCTCGTGGCCCAGGAACATGTGGCCGGCCTGGACACGCATCTGTCGCTGCGTAATCTCGTGTTCATGGGCATGGGCGAGCCCTTGCTGAACCGTGTAAATTTGCGCCGCGCCCTGGAGTCGTTGCATCATCCGCTTGGTCTGGATTTCTCCAAGCGCCGGATCACCGTGTCCACTGTCGGCCTTCCGGGCGGTCTCAGCGAACTCGGCTCCTGGGGGCTGGCCTCCCTGGCGGTGTCCCTGCACGCCCCGTCCCAGGAGCTGCGGTCCCAAATCATGCCCAAGGCCGCCCGTTTTCTTCTGGATGACCTGATTTCCGAGCTATCCGACTATCCCCTGCAGCCACGGCAGAAGATCACCATTGAGTACGTGCTGCTGGGGGGAGTGAACGACAGTCTGAACCACGCCCGCGATCTGGTCCGTCTGCTGAACAAGGTCAAGGCAAAGATCAATCTGATCGCCTTTCATCCCGGACCGGGCTTGCCCTACAAGGCGCCGGATCTGAACCGGGTGCTTGATTTCGAGAATTTTCTCAAAGCCAAGGGGCTGCCGGCAACCTTGCGTAAAAGCAAAGGGCAAGATATTTCTGCCGCCTGTGGACAGCTGCGGGCAGAATGCGCGAGCATCGATGCCGATTAGTGATGCGGCCGCCCGTACACGAGTGATCTCCCAGGCGACATGCTTTTCAACCATGCGGCGCATCGAAGATGCGTCAATTTTTCCAAATGGAGCCATCGAGTGAAACCTGATTTTGAGAAGTGCGGCGGGTTGGTACCCGTCGTGGTCCAGGACGTCGCAAGCCTGGAAGTGTTGATGCTGGCCTATATGAACGAGGAGGCCTGGGAGCAGACCCTGGCGACGGGGGAGGCCCATTTCTACAGCCGATCCCGGAAAAAATTATGGCACAAGGGTGGTACGTCCGGCCATGTGCAGAAGGTTCGCTCGATCCGTCTGGACTGTGATGCGGACACGGTTTTGCTGCTTGTGGAACAGATCGGCGGAGCAGCCTGCCACGAAGGTTACCGGACATGTTTTTTCCGGTCCATAGATGAGGGCGAGTGGAAAATCTGCGCGCCGATTATTTTCGATCCCAAGGAGGTTTATAAATAGATGCCGACACCAGACAACCAGCTCAAGCTGGGCATTCCCAAGGGGTCGCTGCAGGATGCCACCATCAATCTTTTTGCCCGTTCAGGGTGGAAAATTCATCTGCATTCCCGCAATTACTTCCCGGAGATCAATGATCCGGCCATCAATTGCAGCATCTGCCGGGCCCAGGAAATGGCCCGCTATGTGGAAGCCGGCACGCTGGACGCCGGATTGACCGGCAAGGACTGGGTCATGGAATACGAATCCGACGTGCATGTGGTTTCGGACCTGGTTTATTCGAAAGTCAGCTCTCGTCCGGCGCGCTGGATCCTGGCCGTGGCCGGCGACTCGCCTTACCGCCGTCCGGAAGACTTGGCCGGAAAAAAAATTTCCACGGAATTGGTGAACTTCACCAAGCGTTATTTTCAGAACGCGGGCATTCCGGTGGAGGTTGAATTTTCCTGGGGAGCCACCGAGGCCAAGGTCGTCGAAGGCTTGGCCGACGCCATTGTCGAAGTTACCGAGACCGGCTCGACCATCAAGGCCCATGGCCTGCGCATCATCGCCGAGATGATGCAGACCAACACCCAGCTGATCGCGAACAAGACGGCCTGGGCCAACCCAGTCAAGAGAGCCAAGATCGAACAGATCGACATGCTGCTCAAGGGAGCGCTCAGGGCCGAAAAACTGGTCGGGCTGAAAATGAACGTTCCCCAGAGCAAGGTGGAGCATATCATGGCCGTTCTGCCCAGCCTGACATCCCCGACCGTGGCCCATCTCTTGAACAGCGACTGGCTTTCCGTGGAAATCGTGGTCGAGGAGAGCGTGGTCCGAGACTTGATTCCGGACCTGGTCGGCATGGGCGCCGAAGGCATTATCGAATACTCTCTGAACAAGGTCATCTGAGGTCGGCTATACAAAAGTTTGCACGTCATCTTGCGGAGCACCGGCTTGGCCGGTGCTTTCGCCTCAAGGCTCCTTCCGGGGGATGCCTCGGCGAGGCTCGGCGAGGCTTATATCTTCGTGACGAGCGTCTGGCGAAAAATTGCGCCGCCCAGGCAACTTCTTCTCCTGGAGTTACGCGAACTACGTCGCGATACTCCTTTTTTGCCGTCATCATGGTGTTCTTTTTTTGCCTGCAACTGCTCGGTTGCGCTGGGAGCGGTCCGGGAGGAGGCAAGGACATTGAACGCCTCAGCCCACGAGAAGTACAAATCCGACTGGACCTGGCCGAAGCCTATCTGCGAGGGAATGAGCCGAGACTGAGTCTGCAGGAATTGTCGCGAATTCAAGGCACTGCCGCTGCCTTGCCGCGCTTTCACTTCGTCTTGGGCTTCACTCATTTCTCTCTCGGCCACTGGGGTGATGCGGCCGCGGCATTTCAGAAGGCCGTCGCTCTTGATCCCGCCTACGCCGAAGCATGGAACAACCTGGGCCTGGCATATCTCGCTGACGACAACTACAAATCCGCCGAAGCGGCATTCACCAGCGCCCTGGGCGTACCCACCTACCGTACTCCTGAAATTGCCGCTTTGAACTTGGCCATGTTGCATATGGAGCAAGGCGATTCTGCCAAGGCTAGGCAGTACATCGATCTGGCCTTGGAACTGAACTGGCGGCTCGGACAGGCATACCTTCTGGCAGCAGAACTTGCAGCAGGGCAGGGAGATCTCGACAAAGCGATTGAACTTCTGGAACGCGGCGTGGCAGCGGATCTGAACAATACCCGCATGATGCTCACCCTGGCCGAATATCTCCTCCTTGTCGGCAAGAGCAGGGATGCTCGGCTCTGGCTGGAGCGGGTTCAGGCTGCCGCTCCCCCGAATAGTCCGGAAGCGGACATTGCCCTAGAGTATCTCAACTCGCTGGATCGGGGAGGAGGAGAGGCCGGTAACGATGCCACCTCAATATCGGCAATTGTCGTGCGTCCCACCCGCGATTCAGAAGTTCCTTCTTTACCGCAATTAGTGGAGCCGCCCGCCCCGGAGCCTGTAAGCGGCGATGCGGATGTTGAGGCACAAGAAATTCAAGATGTTGATCAATCCGCCATCTTTATTGTCCAGATTGGGGCATTCAAGGATCAGGGCAATGCCGACGTTTTGCGGAAGCGTTATGCCGACAAAGGCTATCCGTCCGACATGGCGGAAATTCTGCATCGGGGCTCTACGTGGTTTATTGTTTTCATAGATTCGTCAGTGGAGAAGGAACGTGTTCAGCGCCGTGCCGAACAATTTCAGAAACAGGAAAAAATCCCGGCCGTAGTGACCAGGATCGGCATGGGTCGCTATCTGGAGCTTGACGCCCCCTGAACCTCTCTCTTCCTTCATTCGAAAACACTTCCAACCAACCGTACTTCCTGGGAATTAATTCCTGGATATACGACTTCGCCGCTTACAATCTCTGGTCACGTCCCACCGGTCTGCTGGCTTGCCTGGAAATGCTTCGCTCTTCCGGCGCCAAAGTTGCTTTGCTGGACTGCATGGAGCCTGGAGGATCTGATGTATCCTGGCCCAGAACCAGCCGGTATGGAACGGGCCGCTACCCGAAAGTTCAATTCCCAAAACCCGCCGTACTCCGGAACATTCCCCGCAACTGGGGTCGGTATGGTCTGCCTGTGGAAACCGTTCAGTCGCTGCTTGCGCGATCAAGGCGACCAGATGGAATCCTCATTACCACGGCGATGACCTATTGGTATCCCGGCGTCACGGCCATGGTCCATTTGCTGCGCCGGATCTGGCCAAAGGTTCCCATTGTCCTGGGCGGCGTCTATGCGACTCTGTGCCCGGAACATGCTAAGAGTGAGGAAGTTGATCTTGTTCTTCAGGGGCCGTTTGAAGAACCCCGAAGCTGGGGGCGGTTCTGGCGGCTCTGGGGGATGAGTGCTCCGCCAATTCCCCCCGACGCCGGACTGCACCTGGCCCTGGATTTGTATGACCGGCCGGATTTTTCCGTACTGCTCGGTTCCCGGGGATGCCCGTTTCGCTGTTCCTATTGCGCATCCGGGCAGCTCTTTTCCGGTTTCCGGCGCAGGTCGCCGGAAAGCCTGTTCTCGGCCCTGGAGCAGGATTTTCAAAGAGGAGTCCGGGATTTTGCCTTTCAGGACGATGCCCTGCTTGTGGATGCCCAATCCTGGCTGGTTCCCTGGCTGGAGATGACGGCAAGGCTCAAAAGCCCAGTGCGCCTGCACACCCCCAATGCCGTGCACATCCGGTATCTGAACCAATCACTTTGCACCATGATGCGCAAAGCAAGATTTGTCACCATCCGGCTGGGACTGGAAACATCATCCTTTGCCCATCGTAATGATCAGAAACTCGATGCCGAACACTGGGAGCGGGGAGTTCGTGCCCTGTTCTCCGCTGGGTTTCAATCTGAGCGGATCGGGGTCTACATTTTGTCCGGTCTGCCGGGGCAGGAGTTTGATGATGTGGTAGCAAGCGTCCGTTTTGTCCGCTCCTTTGGCCTGCAACCCCATTTGGCCCACTATTCGCCCATTCCCGGAACGCAATTATTCCAACAGGCCTGCGCGGCTTCCGACCATCCTCTGGCCTCTGAACCTCTCTTTCATAATCCTTCCCTGTGGCCCTGCGTTCCGGGCGGATTTTCGCCGGAACGACAACGAAATCTGCAGCGGCTTCTGGAGTAGCCTCCGCAGGCCCTTTATGAGTAACAATACAAAATAATATATTTTTTTTATCAAGAGCCGTGTCTGGAAATAACTTTTTTTTTTCGTTATGCTTTTTATTACATATGTCATAACCGAAACAGACAGGGCCAAGTTCCGCTTTTTTGATCGGATTTTTCCGTAAAAACTGGTCGCGGGACTGGAACCGGTACGTTTGATCTTTTGAAAACGATCCTCATGCCTCAATACTTCGCGGCATAAACATCAGGAGCTTTACATGTCCATCAAACAAGCCAGACTGATCGACGATCCTCTTTGGTACAAGGATGCCATAATTTACGAAGTACATATCAAGGCTTTCTTCGACAGCAACTCCGACGGGATCGGCGACTTGCCCGGACTGACCCAGAAACTCGACTACTTGGCGGATCTGGGTATAACGGCGATCTGGCTGTTGCCCTTTTATCCTTCGCCGCTTCGTGACGACGGGTATGACATCGCGGACTATTTCAGCGTTCACCCCCAATACGGAACCATCAAGGATTTCAAGTTTTTTCTGCGTGAGGCCCACAAGCGAGGGCTGCGGGTGATCACCGAGCTGGTCCTCAATCATACTTCCGACCAGCATCCCTGGTTCCAGCGGGCCAGAAATTCTCCGCCCGGATCGTCCTGGCGCAATTTTTACGTCTGGAGCGACACTCAGGAAAAGTATCAGGACGCCCGGATTATCTTCAAGGATTTCGAGACGTCCAACTGGACCTGGGATCCAGTGGCCAAGGCCTACTACTGGCATCGATTCTATTCCCATCAGCCCGACCTGAACTTTGACAATCCCCAGGTGGGCAAGGCCCTGTTTCGCGTGATCGACTACTGGTTGAAGATGGGGGTTGACGGGATGCGCCTGGACGCCGTGCCGTATCTCTACGAACGAGAGGGCACCAACTGCGAAAATTTGCCCGAAACGCACAAGTACCTTCAGGATCTGCGGGCGCATATCGACGCCAAGTACCCCAACAGAATGTTGCTGGCGGAAGCCAACCAGTGGCCCGAGGACGCCTGCGCCTATTTCGGAAGCGGCAATTCCTGTCAGATGGCCTTTCATTTTCCATTGATGCCTCGGTTGTTCATGGCGCTGCACATGGAAGAATCCCATCCGATCATCGATATTTTCGAACAGACGCCGGCCATTCCGGACAACTGCCAGTGGGCTTTTTTTCTGCGCAACCATGACGAGTTGACCCTGGAAATGGTCACGGACGAAGAGCGGGACTACATGTACCGAATGTACGCCCGCGACCCCCGGGCGCGCATCAACCTGGGTATTCGCCGTCGCCTGGCCCCGCTACTGGACAACGACCGCAAGAAGATCAATCTGCTCAACGCGATTCTCTTCGCCATGCCCGGCTCCGTGGTGCTCTACTATGGCGACGAGTTGGGCATGGGCGACAACTACTACCTGGGCGACCGGGACGGGGTGCGCACGCCCATGCAGTGGAGTTCGGACCGCAATGCCGGTTTCTCCCGGGCCAATCCTCAAAAGCTCTATCTGCCGGTGATCATCGATCCGGAATACCATTTTGAAGCCATCAACGTGGAAACCCAATCCCAGAATCAGGCCTCGCTGCTCTGGTGGAACAAGCGGTTCATCTCCATGTACAAGCGTTTCCAAGCTCTCGGACGGGGAGACATCACGTTTTTGCGTCCGGACAACGCCAAGGTCCTGGCGTTTATACGCCGCTATGAGGACGAGCATCTGCTGATCGTTGCCAATCTTTCCAGGCATTGCCAACCCTTGGAATTGGAGCTGCAAGGATATGCGGGCTGGATTCCGGAAGAAGTGTTCAGCCGCAATCGTTTCCCCGCGGTCCAAGAGGGACTGTATTCTCTGACCCTGGGGTCCTATGGTTACTATTTTTTTCAGATGATCCAGGTCGCGGATACGGAGCAGGTTCGCGGAATCCAGGAATTGCCGTTGCTGACCATCCGCGCCGCCGAACAGGACATCTGGACCGGCGAGGTGGGCGAGCGGCTGGAGAAGCGCATTCTGCCCAGATTCCTGCCCACCCGGCGCTGGTTCCGGAGCAAGGCCAGGAAAATCCAGCAGGTCACCATCAAAGATGTGCTGGATTTTAATCATTCCGATCAGGCTTCCCTGATCTTGATTCTCAGCGTGGACTATGTGGAGGGCGCCAAGGAACGGTACGTCCTGCCCCTGACCATGGCCTGGGGGGAAGATGCCAAGGCGGTTGCCGCCGAAGAACCCCAGCATGTGCTCAGCCGCCTGTCCAGAACCTCCCGCAACGGTGAGGAGCAGGGCATCCTCTTCGAGGCCGTCTATGCCCCGGACTTTGCGAAACGTCTGATCAAATTCCTGAGCAAGCGCCAGCACATCAAGGGACGCCGGGGTGAACTGCATGCCTGGCCCGGCCGGGATCTGCGACAACGTGAAATCATGAGGCTGGAGCCGCATCTGTTGCGTACCGAACAGAGCAACTCCTCCCTGAACTACGGCAACGAACTGATTCTCAAAATTTACCGCCAGCTGGAGCGCGGCCAACAGCCGGAATTGGAATTGTGCAGGTTTCTCACCGAACGGACCACATTCCGCAATTTCCCTCTTTACGCAGGTTCCTTGACCTACAATCAGCGTGGAGTCGAGGATGCCGTCCTGGGGGTTTTGCAGCAGTTCGTGCCCAGTCACGGAGACGCCTGGAAATACAGCCATGATGCGTTGCAACGATACGTGGAATCCGTTTTGTCGTTGGGGCCGGAAGCCATCATCCCCCAATGCCCCTGCGGCTACTGGGAAGCAGCCCATGGCTCTACCCAGGAAGCGGTGATCGACCTGATCGGGCCGTATCTGGAAATGATCGCCCTGCTGGGTCGGCGTACGGCGGAACTGCACATTGCCCTCGCCTCAAGACATGACGATCCGGCTTTTGCACCGGAGCCGTTCTCCTATCTCTACCAGCGGTCGATATTTCAGGGCCTGCAGAACCAGCTGAAGACCGTCATGAGCCTGCTGCGCAAGAATCTGAAAAGGATACCAGAGGAGCAGGCCTCGCTGGCCAGGGAGGTTCTGGAGACGGAAAAAGCCATTCTGGAGCGATTTCGAACCATCTACAGCCACAAGATCCTGGCGTCCAAGATCCGGATTCACGGCGACTATCACTTGGCCCAAGCCCTGTACACCGGCAAGGATTTCGTAATCATCGACTTCGAGGGGGAACCCGCCCGCGCCTTGAGCGAACGCCGTCTGAAACGCTCCGCGTTGCGGGATGTGGCTGGAATGCTGCGGTCCTTCGATTATCTCGCGCAAATGGTCCTGCGCAACCAGGTTCTCGCCCGTGAAACCGACAAGGCCGTCCTTACTGCCTGGATCGACGCTTGGTCCTCGGCTGTTTCGGGAATGTTCCTGAAGTCCTATCTCGACCTGTCCCATGGGCACGTCTTTCTTCCGGACAAGGCTGATGAGGTCAAGAACCTGCTGGACATCTTCGTTCTGGACAAGGCCGTGTACGAACTGGGATACGAATTGAACAATCGCCTGGATTGGGTGGATCTCCCGCTCAAGGGGTTGAAAAATATTATGGAGGTGCAACCATGAAGCGCGTCATACCAGGAGTGAGCCTGTTCTCCGAAGAAGATATCTACCTGTTCAGGGAAGGCCGCCATTTCCGACTCTACGACAAGCTCGGTTCGCATCCGATGGAAGTGGATGGAGAGCAGGGCACCCTGTTCGCGGTCTGGGCGCCCAATGCCGAACAGGTCAGCGTGATCGGCGATTTCAACGGCTGGGACAACAGCGCCCATGTTCTCCATCCGCGCTGGGACGGTTCGGGTATCTGGGAAGGATTCATCCCCGGGGCGCATCCATGGCAGCTGTACAAGTACCACATCCGTTCCCGGCACCACATGTACAGTTCGGACCGGGCCGATCCCTTTGCCCGGCACACGGAGATTCCGCCGAATACCTCCTCAGTGGTCTGGGACCTGGAATACCAGTGGAATGACGGCCAATGGATGCATGAGCGGGCTTTGCGCAACTCCCTGCGCGCACCTCAATCCGTGTACGAGGTCCACCTCGGTTCTTGGCAGCGCATTCCCGGTGAGTCCAATCGGTTTTTGACCTACCGGGAGATGGCTTCCCGGCTGCCCGCCTATGTTCGGGAAATGGGCTTCACCCATGTCGAGCTCCTGCCGGTCATGGAGCATCCGTTTTACGGTTCCTGGGGGTATCAGACCCTTGGATATTTCGCTCCAACGTCGCGTTTCGGTCCGCCGCAGGATTTCATGTACCTCGTTGATCAACTGCACCAGAACGGCATCGGGGTGATTTTGGACTGGGTGCCATCCCACTTTCCTGGCGACGGGCATGGGTTGGCCTATTTCGACGGCACCCATCTCTACGAGCATTCAGATCCGCGTCAAGGGTATCATCCTGATTGGAACAGTTACATCTTCAATTACGGCCGCAACGAAGTTCGTTGCTTCCTGATCAGCTCGGCCTTGTTCTGGTTGGACAAGTATCATGTGGACGGGCTGCGCGTGGACGCCGTGGCTTCCATGCTCTACCTGGACTATTCCCGCAAGGAAGGCGAATGGATTCCCAACCGGTACGGCGGGCGAGAGAACATGGAAGCCATCGAATTTATTCGCGCAGTGAATGAGGCAGTGTATGTGAACTTTCCGGACACGCAGACAGCGGCGGAGGAGTCCACCGCTTGGCCCATGGTTTCGCGACCCACTGATGTGGGAGGTTTGGGCTTCGGCATGAAATGGAACATGGGCTGGATGCACGATACCTTGTCCTACATGGCCAATGATCCTATCCATCGCCAATATCACCACAATCAGCTTACGTTCAGCATATGGTATTCTTTTGCCGAGAACTTCATCCTGCCCATGTCCCACGACGAAGTTGTGTACGGCAAGGGTTCGCTGCTGAATAAAATGCCGGGCGATTACTGGCAAAAATGCGCGAATTTGCGGCTGCTTTTCGGTTACATGTACGGCCACCCAGGCAAGAAGCTGCTGTTCATGGGCGGCGAATTCGGACAGTGGTCGGAATGGGCTCACGAACAAAGCCTGCAGTGGCATCTGCTTCACCAACCCGAGCACCATGGTGTGCAGCGTTGGGTTCAGGATCTGAATAAGCTTTACCGAGGCGAACCGGCGTTGTATGAGATGGACTTCGAACAGGACGGCTTTTCCTGGGTGGATTGCAATGACGCGGATCAAAGCGTGATCAGCTTTCTGCGTCGCGGCTCCTGCACCCAGGATCTGATCCTGGTGGCGGCCAATTTCACGCCCGTACCGCGTGAGAATTACCGGGTCGGGGTTCCGCGTGGGGGAATCTGGCGGGAAATCTTGAACAGCGACGCCCGGGAGTACGGGGGCAGCGGCATGGGAAACATGGGCGGTGTCGAGGCTGCGCCGCTTCCCAGTCACAACTTTTTTTCCTCCCTGGCCCTGACCCTGCCGCCGTTGGGCGTGGTTTTTTTGAAGAGCGACAGCACAGGCAACACCGACCTGGTCTGCCGCAATGAACTGTTTGCCGACATACCCGAGACGCCCACGGTGGATTTCTTCCTGAAAAAGCTGGATTGAGGTGTTTCGCGATCGAAGAACCCATTTTCGGATTCAACCACCTCTCCCTGATTTTTTTCACGCGAGTTATTGCGCCTCGGTGATACCATCGAGCATTGAAAAGAGAACTTTATGAAGACTCAAGACCGCTTCAGCGGCATACTCCTGCACGTCACATCTCTTCCTTCCCGCTTCGGCGTCGGCGATCTGGGACCCGAGGCGAAGCGATTCGTTGATTTTCTGGCTGAATCCGGGCAACGGTACTGGCAGATGTTGCCCTTGAATCCAACGTCTCCGATTCACGGCAACTCACCATACAGCAGTGATTCGGCTTTTGCCGGCAATCCCTTGTTGATTAGCCCGGAAGCCATGCTGGAAGCGGGTTTGCTCCAGGAAGAGGACTTTTACGGCCTGCCGCGCATACCGGTGGAACGGGTCAAGTACGGACAGGCCGCTGAAATTCGGGAAGAACTGCTGCGCAAGGCGTTTGCCCGGCTGGAAAGCCGGCCTCTCGTCAGGAGCAAGTTTGAAGAATTCAGGAAGGAACAGGCCGACTGGCTTGAGGATTACGCCTTGTTCCGGGCACTGAAAAACCACTTTGACCAATTACCTTGGACTTCCTGGCCCCAGGCTCTGCAGCGACGTGAGAGTTCCGCCCTGGCGAAATTCCGCGATGAGCTGCGCTCTGATATCGATCTGGCCTGTTTCCGGCAGTTCGTCTTCTTCAGCCAGTGGCAATCCTTGCGGGAGTACTG
The DNA here is from genome assembly GCF_900104215.1 of Desulfonatronum thiosulfatophilum. Classification (NCBI taxonomy): domain Bacteria; kingdom Pseudomonadati; phylum Thermodesulfobacteriota; class Desulfovibrionia; order Desulfovibrionales; family Desulfonatronaceae; genus Desulfonatronum; species Desulfonatronum thiosulfatophilum. The sequence goes on from NZ_FMXO01000012.1 coordinate 28,233, forward strand.
CCGCCGCAGGGGAGTCCAGTTGATCGGCGACATCCCGATCTATGTGAACGAGGACAGCGTGGATGTCTGGGCCAATCCCAGGCTGTTCAAGCTGGATGCTTCCCTTCGCCCCCGGGTCCAAGCCGGGGTGCCGCCGGACTACTTCAGCGAGACCGGACAGCTCTGGGGGAATCCGGTTTACGACTGGGAGCAGATGCAAAAAGACGATTTCAGCTGGTGGGTGTGGCGCATCCGGCACAACACCATGCTCTTCGACATGGTCCGCCTGGACCATTTTCGCGGCTTTGTGGCCTGCTGGGAAGTGCCTGCCGGCCACAAGACAGCCATGCACGGAAAATGGGTGGATCTGCCGGCCAAGTCCTTTTTTCGGGTCCTTTCCGAAGCTTTTGATCCCCTGCCCTTGATCGCCGAGGATCTCGGCACCATTGATGATGCGGTGCGCGACATCATGCGCGAGTTTTCCCTTCCCGGAATGAAGATCCTGCTCTTCGCCTTTGGTCCGGACCTGCCCACCAACCCGTATGTCCCGCATAATCATATCCAGAAATGTCTTGTCTATACCGGTACCCACGACAACAACACCGTCCGCGGCTGGTTTGAGGAAGAGGCCGACGCCGAGACCCTAGCCCGTGTGAACGAGTATCTCGACGCACACTGCACGGCCGATAACATCGCTTCACGATTTGTGCGCCTGGCCATGCAATCCGTGGCGGAAACGGCCATTTTCCCGCTCCAGGACATCCTTGGATTAAGCGCCGCTTCCAAGATGAACGTTCCCGGCGTATCCAACGGAAACTGGTCCTGGCGAATGGCGCCGGATTCGTTGAATGCCGCTGTCCGCAAGCACCTTCTGTATCTGACGACACTCTACGGAAGAGGTCCGACTCATAAATGAAGCGCATTACTTTAGCTCCGGCCGTGCTGGTTATTTTGCTGTGGGCAGCGACGCCGGCCGTCAGTTTTTATGCTGATCTTGACATGGCCCAGGTTCGGATGGCGGAGGAGAGACCCGCCGAAGCCCTGCTGGCGATCCAGGAGCACCTCCGCAAACACCCCGGTGAACCCCAGGGTTTGTTCCTGAAAGCCTTGATTCTTGAACGGTCGGGGCGTTTCTCCGAGGCCATGGACGTGTATCGCTCCCTGATCGACATCCACCCGGAACTGCCTGAACCCTACAACAATCTGGCCGCGTTGCTCGCTGCCGGGGGACGTTTCGAAGAGGCCAAGCAGACCTTGCAACAGGCTTTGCAGACCCATCCCAGCTACGCCACGGCGCATCAAAACTTGAGCCGGATCTATTCGGCCATGGCCGGCAGTGCATATCGGCGGGCCTTGGGCAACAATGACGACACGATTCTCGTTCTCCTTGATCCTCTGGATGAACTTGGGGTTTCGGCAGATACGGCAGTAATGCTGGCCGCTGTGGATAGACAAGCCCAGGAACGGCTCATGACGGAGGCTCCATTATCATCACCTGCTGCCATGCCGGTTCCGAACCTGGACTCCTCCGCAGTACCGCCATCGGCACGCGCACCTGAACGTATCACAGGGCCATTGCCCGGAGTATCTTCATGGTTGTCGACTCCAGGTTTTGCGACGCAAGGCATGCCCCCGGGACTTGCGTCAGCCCTGATTTGTGCTCCTCAGGAGTCCCCAAGGGATAATGTCGGACTCGATGTTACGTGCCCGCAGGAGACCGTGCCGGAAATTCTTGCGGATCTTGCCAGCTCCGAGCCGCCATCCGTATCCGAACCATCTGCCGCGGCACCTGAAGCACCCGAAGCGGTCGGAGCACGTGGTACGAAGCCGGTTTTGCCCACGCCTGCCCCGGAAACGGTTTCCGGGGCTCCTGAGCCAGCCGCTGTTCCGGAATTGATTTCTGCTCCAGAGGCCTCCGCGACCAGTGAACCGGAATCCGCCCCTCCTTCCGTTCAGGCTGAAACGTCGACAGCCGACTCCTTCCATGTGGATGTGCAGGAGACGGTTACCCAGGTGGTTCAAGACTGGGCCAAGGCCTGGGCCAGCCAGAACGTTCAGGCCTACCTTTCCTTTTACAGCGATGAGTTCAAGCCCGAAAGAGGCCTCAGTTTGGCCCAGTGGCGGGAACAACGCCGCACCAGGGTTGCCGCGCCGCCATTCATTCATGTGACGCTCTCGAACATTATAGTTACCGTTCTGGACGAGAATTCAGTTCAGGTTCGCTTTACGCAGCGTTACCGTTCCAACGTGGTCAACGATCAGGTTCTCAAAGAGTTGCAAATGCGCAAAGAAAACGGCCAGTGGCGTATTGTCAGGGAGAGGTTGTTGCCTCGTTAGTCACTTTATGAAACCCAACACGCTTTTTGTCACAGTACGTTCTCAATGATCAATCATTTCCCCATCCTGTCCATGGTCCAGGCAAAATACCTGATATGGAGACTCGTTTCGGCTTTGGCGTTCCTTGTCGTGGTGGTGCTCACCCCGTTATCCATCAAGGCAAATCTGGACGATTATTCCGTTGGTGGATACAGCCTAAGCATTACCAGGGCGCCGGAGTCCGACCTGTTGATTGCTCTGGAAAACGTTCAAAGAGAACGCCTGGACCAGGCCCAGACCCTTCTGGAAAGCCTAGTTCAGGAAAATCCGGATTTTCGTCTGGCCCAGCTAGTTTACGCGGACGTGCTCGCGGCAAGAGCCGGAACCATTCAAGGACTTGGAGCGGGGCTGATTCCGGAGACCGAGTTGGCCGGTCTGGAAGATGAAGCTCGCCGTAGGTGGCTCTACCACCAGCGGCAACCCAACGGGAGACTGCTGCCCAGCAGTCTGGTCGCCCTTGGGGAGAACGAACCCTATGCTCTGGTCGTGGATCTGGAGTTGTCCAGAATGTATGTGGTTTCCAACAGGGGAGGAATCGGGCCGCGTGTCGTAGACGACTATTACATTTCCGGCGGCAAGGGCGGGCCGGAAAAACACCGGGAAGGGGACCAGCGCACTCCTTTGGGTGTCTACTTTACCCAAAATTTCATTCCCGGCCAGCGGCTGCCCAAGTATTACGGATGGGGCGCCTTCACCCTGGATTATCCCAACCCTTTGGATCGGCGCCTGGGCAAGACGGGGCACGGCATCTGGCTGCATGGAAATCCCACGGGCATGTTCAGCCGCCCTCCGTTGGCCAGCGACGGCTGCGTGACCATGCACAACAAGGATCTGGAGGCTCTGGCTCCCTTGCTCAAGAACGGCAATGTGCCCGTGGTGCTCTCCCGAAGCGTCAGTTGGACCGATCCGCTAAAGCTGCGTGAAGTGCAAAAAGAGATGCTAGATCTGCTGGAGACGTGGCGCAGGGATTGGGAAAGCCTGAATTCAGAAGCGTATCTGGCACATTATTCACCAAAATTCCGCAGCGGGAACCAGGACTACTCTGCTTGGAAGCGCCACAAAACACGGATTAACGCGGGAAAAAGCGAAGTCCGGGTGCGTATGGGAAACATCAACATATTCGAGTACCCGGAAAATCCGGAAATCATGGTCGCGACTTTCAACCAGGACTACTGGAGCGACAACTTCCAGTCATCATCGCGCAAGCACCAGTTCTGGCAGCAGGAAAGCGACGGTCGGTGGAGAATAATTTACGAAGGTTCTCATTAGCACGATTTTGAACCTGGACAATCTCCGAAAGGGGGTTCGTGCCGCGAAAATATTTTTTCATAGAATTTTAGGCAGTTGAACCCCTAAAGTTTTTCAGATCCCTGCCGATAAAGGTCATGAGGAGTAATCCGCTGTGACCATCAAGCCATTCCAAGTCCAGAACATGCTTCGCCATTACGGCCAACATCTCGATCAGGGCCGGAGAATGGCGCGCTATCGCATGCTGCTGCAGCGGGCTTCGCCTGAAGACGTCGTCAACCTGTCCCAGGACGGCCGCCGAAAGCAGCTGGTGGAGAAAATTGCCGCCGAGATCATGGACAGCCTGATGGTATCAGGAAGCAGCAACCCTGTGGTGCTGGAGATCAAAGAGGAGCTGGAACGAGAATTCGGTTTCGGTATGGAATTTCGATATCTTCCACTGGAGCCGGAACTGCAAATTTTGCGCAAGGAAGGCGAAGAACTGACGGAAGTTGTCGGTGAGGAAAAACAAACCATTCTGCAGCGTTTCTGGCGCATTACCCTGGCCAAAGTCAATGAAACCATGCTTTAGGCCTTGGAGGAAACATGGAAATCAAGAAACTTATTGATGCATTTCGACCCGTGGAAAGCCGCGAATCCGGACCCAAGGCCGAAAAAAAAGGGCCGGCTGCCGGGACTGCCTCGACACAAGGCGATCGCATCAGCCTTTCTGCTGGAGCCCAAACCTACCGCGGCGTCCAGGCTGTTGCCGAGGCAGACTCCGGAGTCCGTACCGATCGGGTCGAACAGATCAAGGAGCAGGTGGAATCCAACACCTATCAGATGAACAGCCGCAAGACCGCCGAAAAAATGCTGGAGCAGGAGTACGGGGCTTGGGGGAGACAGATTTGATCTTGTCGTTCTCGCCTGCTCCCTCAGATCCGGCCCTTTTAACCAATTTCTCGAGGTACTTGTTCATCTCCTGACTTTGCCTTCCCCGCGGCCAAATGCACTCTGGGCGGATGACGCATCTGATTCTGGGGAACCTGCATGCCTCGGCGTAAACGAGCGTTGATCACCAGAGGTCCGACCAGATTCAGGACGGCGTCCTCGGGCTTTCCCGCGGGAATGGTCACGGTCACCAGGACCACGGCTTCACGGATGTTCTTCAGGCGAAGCAGTTCCTGCTCCGGTGTGCCGACCTTGATCCGATAATCCGGCACGTATACGTAGGGATCCGCGACCATCAATCCCAGGGCCGGATCGGTGCAGCTTTGCAGCAGAAAAAAAGCTGAATCCTCGCGCACGCGTACCAGGGCGAATTCCCGCTGCATCTCGAATCCTACCAGCCCCTTCGGAAAATAAACCAGTCGATCCTGTTCCACTTGCAGCGGACCGACCCGGGAATGAATTATTCTTCCTGTTTTCTGGACCATATCTTCGTCGCCATCAAGAAATCCTGTTCATTGGCCTGCACGGCCATCAAGTTCTCTTCCTTGATCCGCAAGTAGACCTCCTCGCGATACACCGTGAGATCGTCCGGGATGTCAAACCCAAGTTTGACCTGATTGCCCTGGACCTTGAGCACGGTGACCTTGATGTTGTCTCCCAGGTACAGGCTTTCGCCGGCTTTGCGTGTCAGGATGAGCATGCTGTGTTTAACTGAGTGATGTTGATTACATGAAGTTGACGAGGCTCATTTTCATGATCGTCGTCGATGACTTGAGGACGGCCTCGTAAGTGATCTGCTGCATGGCCATCTTGGTCATCAATTCGGCAACATCCACATCCTCGATCTTGCTCTTCCGGTCCCTGGCGTTGAGTTGCAGCCCATGCAGGATGCTGTCGGTCAAATCCAGCCGATTCCGCCGCGCCCCGACGCCGGCGAGGTAAGTGGTAATATGCTTGTGAGCCTCATTTAATTCTTCCAGGGCATCGGCGGCGCCCTGCTGGGTATTTGTTTCCAGATAACCGATAAGCTTGCCGACAGTTTCGAAAAGATTGGAGCCGGTCTTGCCCAGATCTACGGGTTGACCGTTGTACAATCCGCCGAAGACATCCTTGCCAATATTGTTGATCTGAATGGTCTCGTTTTGGGAAATTTCGACATTCATCAGAGCGCGATTGGGGCGGATGACAAACTGGTCGTCCATGGAAGGAGGCCCATCTTCCAGGTTGAGAAAACCGCCGGGTACGGGCAGCGATGTCGGCGGGCCTTCCGGAGTCGTATTGTTCTGGTTCCATTTTCGTCCGCCATCCGTGCTGTAGGAAAATGTTATCTCGCCGCCGTCGACGTCATCAATTCGCACCATGACTTTGTTGCGAAAGACTCCGGCGGCCAAGGCTTCATCGGGATCGTAAGAGCCGAAGCTTTCAACACTGATTTGGTCTTCGTCGTCCCCTTTGTACACAGCTGTAGGGCGAACCCAGAGCCAAGTCCCATTCGTGTCGTTCGTGTCGTTCGGATCAGTTGCGGTTACATCCGCACCGGCGGCGAAAGTTATTTGCACTCCACCAAGGTTCATCACAACTGGAGAGTTCACAGGGTCGGATTCCGGCAGTATTCCCTCAGACCAGGACTTCCCGCCGTTGGTGGAGTAGCGAAAAGCGAGCTGATCTTCGCCTGTCGCGCCGGGGCTTAGAAATTGGACTAAAATTGTTGAATTTGATCCTCCGGAGATACTAATAACGTCCTGATGGTGGATGGTTCCATTGCCGTTGCTTTGAACGAACAATGCCTCTTGAAAAGCTGGGGAGTCCACTTTATGCCCGGCATATATGTATTTGCCTTCATATGACGCATTGGAAAGGGTGATCAACTGACTATAAAGCTGTCGTGCCTCAAAGGAGATTTGCGCCCTGTTGTCCGCAGTGTAGGTGCCGGTCGAGGCCTGTTCGGCAAGTTCCTTGAGTCGGGTAATGGCCACGCTGACCTGCATCAGGTTCTCATCCGCCAGACCGTTCCACCCCTGAGCCGTGTCGATGTTCTTTCGGTACTGCTCCATGGACTTCATGGTGTCCCTGTACGACAGGACACGTGACATGCCGATGGGATCATCAGATGGGCGGTTGATTTTCTTTTGGCTGGAGGCTTGCAAGTTCAACTCAACCAATCCGGTGATCGACTTGTTGAAATAGCCGAGCACGTTGGAATAGATATTGCGATGACTAACCCGCATGGGTGCCGCTCCTTTCCGGAAGATGGCTTTTCTTGTGAGTTGCAGGCATCACTTTATACGTCCTACTTCATGGACAGAATGGTCTGGAACATCTGGTCCGCAGCGGAAATGAGCTTGGCCGCTGCACTGTAAGAATGCTGAAACTTGATCAAACTGCTCATTTCTTCATCCAGGTTCACGCCGGAAACGGCTTCCTGACGGTTGTACAGATCGTCGGCTAGGGCTTTATGGTAGTTAAAGTTGAAATTGGCATTGGAGGATGCCGCCCCGACATTTCCGACCAGGGAATTATAATAATTTGATATTGTTTGAGATGTGCTGCCTTCAAAAGAGGTCTTGAAATCAACCTTGGTGTACTGCATGGCTGCCACGCCAAGTGCCGTGGCATTGTCGCCGGTGTTGACTTCGCCTGCCCCGTTGACATGGCCGGCATTGATGAAATTGAGGTTGTTGAACACTTGCTCATTGATGCTCAATCCACGTGCATCCGTTCCGTCAAAGAACGTGTTGATTCCAAGGGCCGCGAGAAGACCCGTGGAGTCAGAGCCGAAAGCAAAAGACCGGTTTGCATCAGCTGTAAGTTGCAGTCGATTGTCCACAATGGCGGCTGTTATTCCAGAAACTGAATTGAATGCGGCCCGGACATGTTCCAGAGTGTGAACTTCAGGATCAAAGTTTGGCGGCGAAGTCCCACCGGCAAAGCCCAGTTGAGATGGGATCGGGTTGCCTGCAGCGTCGTAGAGCCAGACGATCAGATTTCCTGTCTGCAGTTTTTGGCCATGGAACAAGCCGGAGGATAGGCTGCTCAAAGGCTCGTCATGCTTTGATGCCCCATGCGTCCCAAGAACCTCCGAAAATTTTTGCAACCCGGCGCCCTGGCTATGAATGCGATTTACTTCCCAGGCCACTGTCTCAGCCAAGGAATTCAATTTCTCCCTGAACTGTCCGATATAATCGTCACGAAAGTTGAAGTAACCCGCCAAAGTTCCGCCAACAAGCCGACGCTCGTTGTCCGCCCCGTTGAAGTGAATTTGCGGGGTGATGTTCATTTCGGAAGACGTGTTCTGATGCCAGTAAAGGCCGCTTTTCGGAACAATGGTAAATTTGTCGCCGACTGCCAGTTCTCCTGCGTCGAACCAGATTTCGAGGCCTTCAATTTTCTCTTTGTTTGCTGCGGGTTGTGCATTGAAAGTGATGACGGCTCCATCGGCATCCTTCAGCCAGGATTTACCTCCATCCAAGGAGACCTGATACTGCGCTGGAGTGGTGGTATTGCCTACCTCTCCGGGGGTAACAACTTTGATCAGGTATTCCCGCTCCGAACTGCCGGCAAAGTTGATGTTTTTTCCGACGAATGGGGAAGCTGCGGTCAAAGATGAATAACTCTTCGGCCCCTCAAACTTCAGCTCAAAGAATTCCCTCCCATCCACCAGCGTATGTCCGGCTGTGGTCATGATGAAAAACTGACCGTTGCCCTTGTCCTGTGTTTTGATGTCCAGGAGGCCGGCCAGTTCGCGGACCATGGTGTCGCGTTTGTCCATGAGGGCGTTGGCGTTGTTCTGGCCTGGGATATCGTGGACGGCGATCTGGCGATTGATCTCAGAGATATCCCGAAGCAGTTCGTTGGCTCGCATTACGTCCTGGCGGATGAAGTCGTCGACCTGGTTTTGGAAGTTGGTCAGGTCGCGGTCCACCTGATTGATGATCTGGGTCATGTTCCGAGACGTGTTCATGAGCTGGCTGCGGGAAGCCATGTCGTCCGGACGCAGGGAAAGGTTCTGCCAGTCCGCCCAGAACTTGGCCATGACATCGTTCAAGCCATCGCCAATGGATTCGTTAAAGAGCATTTCAACGTTGCGCAGGTTCGTGTTCAGCGAGTCCCAACGGTGCATTGTGGAAGATTTTTCCAGGTACTGACGCTCAATAAAGTAGTCGTAGTGTCGAATGACCTCCGCTGCCGAGACCCCGGTCCCAATTTGACCCGGCCGATAGTCGATGCTTGGATTTTCCTGCAGGCGGACAGTGCGGCGGCTGTACCCGGGAGTGTTCACATTGGCGATATTCTCGCCCGTGACGTGAATGGCGGATTGGAACGCCAAAAGCGCTCCACGTCCAGTATTCAAGAGGGAATTGACGCCGACGGTCATCGTGACTCTCCCTTACAATCTACCGTGAAGCAAGGTGCCGGTGCCTTCGGAATGATGCCATTTGCCGTGCCTGGAATACGTGTGTGCATCCTTGGGAATGATCTGGCTCGCCAGATAGTCCAGGAGAGCCTGATTCTGATCCATCAACCCCTGGGCTGTGACGGCATTCTGCGCAGCCTTGCGGCCGCAGATCTGTTCCTGATGGTCAATTTCCCGCAGCAGGTCCCGCCCCTCGTCGCGGCAGGACTCTTCCATCAGCAGAGGAAGATCACGGATTGCGGGCAATGACGGATCAAGATCCATGACGTGTCGCTTGAGTTCCTGGCGTTCCACCGCAATTTGGCGCAACAGTTCCTGGATGGAAAATTCCACCGTGGCCACGGATTGGGGATCCCCCTTGCCCAAATGTTGAAATTCTTCATCAAGCAAGTGAGACAGTAAAAAAATGGCTTGTTTCTGGCGATGCAGGTTCTGCAGCACATATCTGGACATGAGGGACCTCAGGTGGCTGAAGAGAAGAAGGTGGTTCGCGAAAAGTTTTGCGGGATCGCTTCCCCTTGCGGGGGGCCGGACAATTTTGCCGGGATTTTTATGCTATAACTTTTTATTCAAAAACTAGGCCGAATCGATTTTGCCAATGGATAGACCTGCCAGCAACCTGTCGCGGATCTGTTTGGGATCCCAGGCCATGTTCCCCTGGCGGATCTCGAAGTGCAGATGGGGCCCCGTGGAGCGGCCGCTGGAGCCTACGGTGGCAATGCTTTGCCCGGCCTGGACCATGTCCCCGACCTTAACCCTGTTTCGTTCGTTATGGGCATAGTACGAACGCCACCCACCGGCATGCTCCAGGACCACCATGTTGCCGTAGCCCCCGCGCTGGCCCACGAAGACCACCCGCCCATCCCAGGCTGCATCGATGGGAGAGCCTTTGGGGGCGACCAAGTCGGTTCCGGCATGCCAGGACTGTTCTCCGGTAAAAGGATCATTGCGCCAGCCGAAGCCGGAACTGACGCGGCCCTGGAGAGGCCAGTGCATGGGGGGCAGGGACGTCGTGGCACCGATGTCCTGAATTGGTGCGAGGCCGTGAACAAAACCGGGATGTTCCGGAACCACGCCGCCACGGTCTTCAATGGATTGAGCCAATGAACGGACCCGGCTCATGACATTGCTGTTCGAGGCTATGGGGTGGGAGTTTATCACCCGTGAATCAGGCGGGGCGTAGGGCCCCTGCGCCGTGACGGTGGTTTGAGCGTTTGATTGCAGGGAAACCTTCAGGATTTCATCCTGATCCGTATTCTTTACGGGATCTGGTGGATCGTTCTCCATCGGAGGGAGAATGGTCATGCCCATGGGCTTGCCGACGGGATCGCTGGCGCGAGTGGCCTGGACCTGGCTCTGGCGAAGTTGTTCGAAGATCATGTCTCCCAGGCCGATGCCGCCGCTGCGGGCCATGACCGTGGCCATTTCCATGTCGAAGTGCGACTGCCAGAATTCCTCTCCCTTGCCGTGCAATAACCCTTCCTTGGGCACGGTGGCCCGCATCTGCTTGAGCAGCTGATGCAGGAACAGAGCCTCGAAGTCCTGGCTGGCTTCCCGCAGCTTGCTTTCGCCCTTGGCGTCCGGAGATCCATCCAGACGCTGCTGCAGGCGGATCGCATCCAGACGCTGACGGACATCATCCTGCGCATTGCCGAGAAGCAGGGTTTTGTTATCCGGCAGGGGAAGCATCAGATCACCTCCACATCCGCATGCAGCGCTCCGGCGGCTTTGAGCGTTCGTAAAATGGAAATTATATCGCGCGGGGTGGCGCCGATGGCGTTCAAGCCGTTTACCAGATCCTGCAGGGTCGCGCCTTCCAGCAGGGTCAGGCGCCGGTCCTCTTCACGAATCCCGAGTTCGGTGCGTGGAACAACCGCGGTCTGTCCCATGGAAAAAGGTTGGGGCTGGACCACTTCGGGGCGTTCAGCGACGACAATGTGCAGATTGCCATGGGCCACGGCCACTCTGGACAACCGGACGTTCTGACCGACGACCACGGTGCCGGTTTTCTCATCTACAACGACCCGGGCACGGTTGTCCGGGGTGATGGGCAAGTTTTCCAAAGATGCGATGAAGGGAACCAGGTTCCCTTGATAGATGTCAGGAATGTCCACGACAATGGTGGAAATATCCGAGGCTCGGGCAAGGGCTGAACCGAAATTGGCATTGATCCTGTCCACGACCTGAACCGCCGTGGAAAAATCGCTGGTTTGCAGGTGCAGGGTTACGTTGTCCTGGTGGTTGAACTGGAAGGGGACTGAACGTTCCACTGTGGCCCCGTTGGGAATGATGCCGACCGTGGTGATGTTTTTCTGGGCTTGGGCTGCATCGCCGCCGGCGCTGAAACCGCCCAGCAGCAATGGACCCTGAGCCAGAGCGTATGTCTGTCCGTCCACGCCGCGCAAGGGCGTCATCAGCAGGACGCCGCCCAGGAGACTGGAGGCATCGCCCACGGAGGAGACGGACACGTCCAAGCTTGATCCCGCCCTGGAGGAAACCGGCATCTGGGTCGTCACCATGACGGCCGCCACGTTGCGCACGCGCAGTTTGGACTGATCCACGCGAACGCCCATTCGTTCCATCATGTTGGCCATGGATTGAATGGTGAACTCTGCCCCACGCCGGTCGCCCGTGCCGGAAAGCCCGACCACAAGGCCGTACCCGACCAACTGATTGGATCGTGTTCCGGAGAATGTGGCGATGTCCTTGATCCGCACGCTGGCCTGGGCGGGGTCGACGGCCGACGCGGCCAACACCACGCCCACGACCATGGTCAGAAAAACTGTTTGCGTGAAGGAATGTTTGCTTCGCATGGAGAGACTCCCGATGGGACCGTGAATGGAGATAAAATTAAACAAAAGCGATGTTGAGAATCTGTTCAACTTCCAAAATCTCGAACTATCCTAGAAAGGCCAGACATTGTCCAAGATTCGGGTCAGCCATCCCGGTCTCTGCTTGTCCGCCAGAATGCCCGTGCCATAGAACTCAATGGTGGCATCGGCCATCTGGGTCGAGAGGATGGTGTTGTCCGGATTGATGTCCGTGGAGCGGATCAGGCCATGGACCACGACGATTTGGGTCTCATTGTTCACTCTGGTTTCACGGGCGCCTTCCACCTGCAGCAGGCCGTTGGGCAGGACCTGAACCACCCGGGCGCCAACCGTGGCGCTGATCTTGGACTCGCGCCGGGTTTCTCCGTCGCCCTTGAAGGAGCTGGAAGAATTGGCGCTGATGAGCGGGGTTGCTCCGAACTGGTCGCGGTTGATGCCAAGAATCGGAAGGCCCAGATTGACCAGCCGCTGATCCAGGAGGTGCTCGATGCTCATGCCCGTGCTGGAATCCCGCGACGTATCCGTGGTGGCTCTGTTTTGGGCCTTGGTTTCCTCGACAACCTTGATCTGTACGATATCGCCGACTCTTCGGGCACGATTGTCCGCAAAGAGCAGCTCCGCGCTGGCTGGATTGAAAAGAGAGCCGGGGTTAAGTTCCGCGGGCTGAGGGAGGTCTACGGTCTGCGTCAGTATCGGGGCGGGCATGCTCTGGGTCCTGGCCGGTGCGCAGCCAAAGCTGGCCATGAGCATCGCCGACAGGGCCAGAAGGACAAGGGTTTTGCTCTTGCGTGAAACTTTGTGCATCTTCTTCATTTTACTTGCTCCCTTTTATTGCCGATGGCGGCCTGAATAACCGGCGGCCAGGTCAGATTCATCGCACCACCACGGTTTCAAAATCCCGAATCCGGGCCAGGACTTCATTGTTATTTTGCAAGTTCCGCACCGCGATGGTTTCGCCGATGGCTCCGTCTTGCAGCGCTTGGACCTGGATCTGGAGCCGAACCAGTTCTCCCTCATACAGCAAATTGACATGATCCCCTCGACGAATGGCCGGCAACGGTTCCAAGGCGGAAAGATAGATCACCTGGTCCATGCCCACCGGGGTGCGGATCTGCCAGGGGCCGCCGGTCCCATCCCAAACCTGGTCCCGCAGATACGCCAGGTTCTTGCGATGGAAGGTGATCTCGTCCAGGTCCAGCGGTGTTCCCCTGTTCATGGGACGGGTCGCGCAGGGAACGGTCTGCCAGACGTCCAGAAATACAGTGCCGGTAATTCTTCGGGAAATCCGCCCGTCCACGGAGCGGATCAGAAAGCGAAGGCTGTTCCGGCCAGGACGCAGCTCCGCGGCCGGCTCGATCTCCAGAGCATCCTGGGCGTGGGGCAGAAAGATGTGGCCTGGAAGACGGAAGTCGCGGAAAGATACTTCTTCACCAAGATTACTGGTCTTCGGGGTCAAAAAAGTGACGACGCGGGAGCGAATTTCCTCTTCCAGGAAAACCTGTCCTCCTCCCTGCAAGACGAACTGGGAAGGAAGCCGGGCCGAGGCCGCCGCATGGCCAATATGCTGCCGGAGAAGGCCTGCCAGTCGTTCTTGTGAAAAAGACATGGTTTTGCCGGGTTCAGGGGCCGGCCACATCGGCTGTTCGGAAAGTTTTGCCCACTGGGAGCGTCCATGATCCGTCAAGGGAACGGCAATGTCGCCGAAGCGCACAATGTCGCCCTCCACGGCAGCTACAGGATGCACCAGGTAATGCCAGTAGCCGCGCTGGGCGTCGGCAGGATTCACCGCAAAAAGGAAAAAGAGGATAAGTACAGACCAGGCAACGATAAAATGCAAATTGCAAAAGCAGGATCGCATTAACCGCACCGTCTTGTTCATGGCTGTCTTATCCATCGAAGATTCTGGAGGTTACCGCTTGATCTGGTTTGCCGTCTGCAGCATCTGGTCGGAAGTCATGATGGCCTTGGAGTTGACCTCATAAGCGCGTTGCCCGGTAATCAGCTTGACCATCTCTTCAACCATGTCAACATTTGAACCTTCAAGAAAACCCTGGGCGATGGAGCCCACATTTTCCTCGCCGGGGACGCCTTCCACGGGATCGCCGGAGGCTTCCGTCGGCAGATAGAGGTTCCGGCCGATACTGTTCAGTCCCGGCGAGTTGACGAAGGTGAATAAGGGAATGTCCGCGCCGGCCAACTCATCGCCAAATTTGTCCATGGCCACGATTCTACCGTTTTCCGTGACCACAATGTTTTGCGTTTCAAAAGGTACGTTGAATTCCGGCTGCAGGGGGTAACCATTTGCTGTGACTACTCGCCCATCATTGTCCAGCTTGAAGGCCCCGGCCCGGGTGTAGGCAAAATCCCCATTTGCCTCGACCTGAAAGAAGCCGTCTCCTTCTATGGCCAGATCCAGCGGGTTGCCGGTGTTCTGGAAAGCGCCAACGGAGAATTCCTTGTGCACGGTTACCGGGCGCACGCCCATTCCCACCTGCAGTCCGGTGGGGATTCGGTCGCCGTCGGCTGTTGCGGCGCCGGCGATTTTCAAAGTCTGGTACATCAGGTCCTCGAATTCGGCCCGGCTTTTTTTAAATCCTGTGGTGCTGATGTTGGCCAGGTTGTTGGACGTTACGTCGATATTCATCTGCATGGCCATCATGCCTGAGGCAGCGGTCCATAGTGAGCGCATCATTGGAATGTTCCTCCGTTGTGTTGTTCAGTCGTTACCTGGGACTAGCAACTTCGCGGATCAACTTCTGGTCCGCTTCCTGGGTGGTGTGCATCACTTTCTGATAGGCTTCGAAAGTACGATGGGCGTCGATCATGTTGACCATCTCCTTGACCACCTCGACATTGGCGGATTCCAGATACCCCTGCGCCACCGTCACGTTGCCCGCGGGCATTTCCGCGGCCTGAACTCCCGGCCGAATCCGAAACATGTTCTGCCCCAGTTTCTCCAGGACCTGCAGGTTTTCAAAGGTCACCAGATCCATGTTGCCAATGGGTTCGCCATTGGCCTGAATGTCACCTGCCGGACCGATGACCACGCGGGCGCCGGGCTCAATGTTGACCGGCCCTCCGTTGACAAGAACCGGAAAACCCTGCCCGGTGACCAATTGCCCGTTCGGTGTGAGTCGGAAATTGCCGTTGCGGGTGTAGAAGTCGCCTTCCAGGGGGCGGACCTTGAAAAACCCCTCGCCGCTGAGAGCGACATCCAGAGGATTGCCGGTCTCCCGGATCGTTCCCTGGGAGAAATCAATATGGCTCAGGGAGATGCGCGTCTGGGCCATCTCGTCGGGCACGGGCAGGAGCGACTTTTCATTGATGGCGGAAATCGGATCCAGCATATCGTGTCCCAGACGTGCGAAGACATCCTGGAAGGCCAGCGTTTCCCCTTTATAGCCCGTGGTGTTCACGTTCGCCAAATTATTGGCGGTATTTGCCAAGCGATGTTCTTGCGTCAGTGCGCCGAATAGGGCGTTATACATGCTGGTTTGCATTGCGGTTCCTCCCGAATTCCGGGTAAAGCAAATTCCAAGCCAATTTTTCCAGAAAGCCGGCTTGACAAACCCCCACGCTTTGAGCATACGAAGCGTTGCGAATTGCGGGCGGGTGTAGCTCAGCTGGTAGAGTACAAGCTTCCCAAGCTTGGTGTCGCGGGTTCGACTCCCGTCGCCCGCTCCATTTCTTGCAGCATCCTGATCGGTTGCGGCCCGGCCGCTAAACAATATTGAACGAACGGGGTGGGCCATCGGGTCCACCTTTTTTTTGGGTTTTTGATTACATGCAGATCTCTTCCGATTCCCGGCAACAGCCGAACCAAATCGTAAATCACCTTGAATCCCTGATTTTGCCCGTAGTTCACGGCCTTGGCCTGGAGCTGTGGGGCACTGAGTATCTTGCCTCCGGGCGCAAGGGCCTGATTCGCATCTTCATCGAATGCGAGGGCGGGGTGACCATCGACCAATGCGCCCAGGTCAGTCGGCAACTGGGGCCTGCCCTGGAAATGGACGAGACCCTTCCGGGCACATTCACCCTGGAGGTTTCTTCGCCGGGGCTGGAGCGCAAATTTTTTCAGCCGGACCAGATGAAGGAGTATATTGGGCGTACGGTGCACGCCCTGCTCCACGAGCCCTTGGATGGATGCAAATCTTTTCGCGGGGAGCTCCTCTCGGTGGAAGATGCGGTAATCACGTTGGAGCACAGTGCGGATCGGATTGCATTGGCATGGGATCAAATCAAAAAAATCAACCTGGTTCATATCTTCTAAGCAAAGTCCATCCGTAGCAGATCGTACGCGGGGACCCTGCCCGGAAACGAACCGTCCGGCCTCGTCGACGAAACGACGGCAACGGGTGAGATTCAATCACGGGCTCAGATGATTTTGACCATAAGAGCAAGTATATCCTGGAGGACGACATGAGTGCCGAACTGCGCAAGGCAATCGAGCAGATAAGCAAGGACAGAGGGATCGACAAGGATCTCCTGATAGACACCCTGGAACGTGCCGTGCGCTCCTCCGTGACGAAGAAGCTGGGTGAGGACGTGGACATTGAAGTGACCTTCAATGAGGACAAGGGCGGTTTTGATGTCTATCAGTTCAAGCGGGTGGTTCAGGAAATCAAGGACCCGATCAGCGAAATTCTTCTGGAAGACGCCAAAAATCACGACCCGAACGTCCAGGTCGACGATGAACTCGGATTTGAGCTGAAAGTGGAGGATCTCGGCCGCATTGCCGCTCAATCCGCCAAACAGGTCATCATTCAGCGGATGCGCGAGGCGGAGCAGGAAATCATTTACGAAGAGTACAAGGATCGCAAGCGCGAAATCGTCAGCGGCACCATTCAGCGCCGCGATCGTTCCGGCTGGATCATCAACCTCGGACGTACCGAGGCCTTGCTGCCCAAGGAAGAGCAGATTTCCAAGGAGCGCTTTCGGCGCGGGGATCAGATCCAGGCCCTGCTCTACGATGTCCGCAAGGAAGGACGTGGGCCGCAGATCATTGTCTCCCGTTCCCATCCTGATTATCTGACGGTGCTGTTCAATCGCGAAGTACCGGAAGTCGCGGATGGTTTCGTTCGGATCATGGGCGTGGCCAGGGATCCGGGCAGCCGTGCAAAAGTGGCGGTCATGTCCACGGACCGCGACGTGGATCCCGTTGGCGCCTGTGTCGGCGTTCGCGGTTCACGGATCCAGAATATCGTCCAGGAACTGCGCGGCGAGAGGATCGACATCATCGTCTGGAGTCCTGAAATCACCACCTATGCCGTAAATGCCCTATCGCCGGCCAGAATTTCGCGCATTACGGTGGACGAAGAAGACGGCGTGCTGGAAGTCGTTGTTCCGGATGATCAGCTGACGCTGGCCATCGGACGCAAAGGCCAGAACGTCAAGCTGGCGGCTAAGCTTCTGGGCTGGAAGATCGATATTTTTACCGAAAGCAGATACGGAGCCATGTACAAGGACCGCCAAAGCCTGGAGCAGTTGGCCAACGTGGCGGAAATACCTTTTGAAGCTTTTCTCGCGGCCGGTTTTGACGGCGCCACGGCTGTGGCCGAGGCCGAGGACGAGCAGCTTTTGGCCATCCAGGGACTGGATGCGGAGAAGGTCGCCGACATTCGTTCGGCCATCAACTTCCTTGGGCTGGATGGGCGCATGGAAGAAGGTGACGGCGCAGTGAGCGACGCCGAAGGCGAATCCAATGCGGAGGTCTCGGAGGTTGATGCAGTTCTGGATGAATCGGAGATGGACGAAGAAGGAGATCTTGCCGCACGACAAATGGAGCAACGTGATTCCTCCGAGATCGAAGATGCTGAAGAACCTGTATCGGGTGATCCCGGGTCTGCTCCACTGAAATAATGGGTCGTCAGGATCGCCCGGAGCCAAGCATTGCGCATGTTGCCATACGCATGTGCGTTGTCTGCCGCAACAGGTTTCCAAAGACCGAACTGCTCCGTTTTATTTTCGATTCGGAGCGGGGCCAGGTTGCGGATCCTCGGCAGCGGTTGCCTGGGCGGGGTTGTTACGTATGCAAAACAGAATCATGTTTGGATAAATTGACGTCGACGAGGATACGTCGGAAGCGGTGCAAGGGAGAAATGCATGGCCAATAAGATACGAATTATGGATTTGTCTTCTGAGCTTGGGATCGGCAACAAGGAACTGTTGCAGATCTTACGGGAGCTGGATATTCCGGTAAAAAGCCATGTCAGCAGCATCACCGACGAGGAGGCTGCTCAGGTTCGCGAGAAAATGCAGCGCAAAGACGCCTCCGTCGATGTTCAGCAGCGCGAGATCCAGCCGGGCGTGATCCTGCGCCGGCGCAAGAAGGTCGCGAAAGCGGAGGAAGTCGAACAAAAGGATGTCGTCGTGGATGCTTCTGTTGCCGATCAGCCGGACGAAACCTCTACGCCGCCTGTACAGGAAAAAGCGAAAGCCAAACAAGAACGCAGAGTGACCTCGGCTCGAATCGTCAGCCAGCCGCAATCGGCACCGAAGTCTGCCGCGGGTGGCGAGGATGCTCACGTTGCACCATCTTCCGATGAGCAACCCTTGGGCGCCGCGGCGGAACTGGTCGAAGATCAGCCCGAGGTGCAATTCGAGGATCAGCCTGGGGAACAGCCTAAGAGTGAATCCGGAGAAAGTTCTGAGGATCAGTCCGAGGTTCAACCCGAGGATCAATCCGCGGAGCGCCTCCCGAAGACGACCTCAGCCGATGAACCGGACGCGACTCAGGCCGAGGTCGGCGATTCGACGGGAGCAGAATCGGAGAAGGCTGCTGTTTCCGAGACGGCTCCCGTCACGGAAGAGAAGCCGAAAAAGCGCAAGCCAAAGCGGAAGGAGCCGCTAATGCAAACCGGTCCTCAGGTGCGGATCATCTCCAAGCCCGAAGCCAAGCCGGATTTTTCCTACAAACCAGAAAGCAAGCCGTATACTCCCACTCCGGTGCAGACCCCCGGGAGCGAAACCCCGGCCAGGGCCGCCGTGCCCAAGGCCGCGCCATCCACCGAAAGCACGCAGGAGCGGAAAAAGAAGAAAAAGGGTAAGCGGACTGTTGAAATCGTCCAGACTTCGCCCTTTGCGGAACAGGATCGATCCGATCCCAACTGGAAAAAGAAAAAAACATCCCCGGTCCAGGATCGTACCGGCGGCAAGTTCCGAACCAAGCGGTCCCGATCAAAGTCCAGGGACGCCCATGACGACCAAATGCTTCAGACGGGTACCCAGCCGATTAAGGCAGCCAAGCGCAAGATCCGCATGGAAGAGGCGATCCGGGTTTCTGATATGGCCAAACAGATGGGCCTCAAAGCGCAGGAAATCATTAAGATCCTTTTCAGCATGGGCATGATGACCACCATCAACCAATCCATTGATCAGGACACGGCCACGCTGGTTGCCACGGAATTCGGGTATGAGGTGGAACAGGTCGGTTTTCTGGAAGAAGGCTTCACCCAGACGCTGGAAGAAGACAAGCTCGAAGATCTTGCTCCCCGTCCTCCCGTCGTTACCATCATGGGTCACGTGGATCATGGAAAGACCTCGCTGCTGGACGCCATTCGAGAGACCAACGTTACCAAAGGCGAAGCCGGCGGCATCACCCAGCACATCGGCGCGTACCATGTGGAAACCAGTCGCGGGATCATCACCTTCCTGGATACGCCCGGCCATGAAGCGTTCACGGCGATGCGCGCCCGCGGCGCCCAGGTCACGGACCTGGTTATTCTGGTGGTCGCCGCTGACGACGGAGTCATGGAACAGACCAAGGAAGCCGTGAACCATGCCAAAGCGGCGAACGTGCCCATTGTCGTGGCCGTCAACAAGATCGATAAAGAGGACGCCAATCCTGATCGTGTTATTCGAGAGTTGAGCGAGATGGGACTACTGGCCGAAGCCTGGGGCGGCGACACCATTTTTGCCAACGTCTCCGCCAAGCAGCGCATCGGGCTGGACGAGCTTCTGGAAATGGTCCTGTTGCAGGCCGAGGTGCTGGACCTCAAGGCCAATCCGGGAAAACGCGCCCGCGGCCACATTGTCGAGGCCAGACTGGACAAGGGACGTGGTCCGGTGGCCACGGTGCTGATCCAGGAAGGCTCGCTGCATGAAGGCGACGTCTTTGTCTGCGGGTTGTACCAAGGGAAGGTTCGGGCCATGCTGGACGACAAGGGCCAGAAGATCAAGGAAGCCGGTCCCTCCTACCCTGTGGAAGTGCAAGGTTTTGACGGTCTGGCCGAGTCCGGCGACGAGTTCGTGGTCGTGGCTGATGAAAAGATCGCCCGCCGCATAGCTTCCGCCAGGCAGACAAAAGAACGGGAAAAGACCCTGGCCAAGGCGAGCAAGGTCACCCTGGACAGCTTCCTGGCATCCAAGGCTGCCGGCGAAACCAAGGTGCTCAACCTGGTCATCAAGACTGATGTGCAAGGATCAGCGGAAGCGGTTTCGGAATCCCTGTTGAAGCTGTCCACGGATGAAGTCCGGGTGCAGATCGTCCATTCCGGAGCCGGCGCCATCACCGAATCCGACGTCATGCTGGCCGCGGCATCTTCGGCCATCGTCATTGGATTCAACGTCCGGCCCATGGCCAAGGTGAAGGAAATTGCAGAATCCGAAAGTGTTGAAATCCGTTTCTACGACATTATCTACAATCTGGTGAACGACATACGCGATGCCATGACCGGAATGCTTTCGCCCATCATCCGCGAGTCTTACCTGGGTCAGGCCGAAGTTCGCCAGACCTTCAGCGTGCCCAAGATCGGCATGGTGGCCGGTTGCGCGGTCATGGACGGCAAGCTGCTGCGAAATGCCAAGATCCGCCTGCTGCGTGAAGGCGTCGTCATCTACACCGGAAAGCTCAGCTCCCTGAGACGCTTCAAGGAAGACGTCAAGGAAGTGTCGAAGGGCTTCGAGTGCGGGGTTGGTCTTGCCAATTTCAACGACATCAAGGTCGGCGACGTAATTGAAGCCTTCGAGGAAGTATCCGAAAAGGCAACATTGTAATTCAAAGGCTTCACGGTTCAGCGTTGTGCTGAACCGTGAACCTCCTGCAAACGAAATCGTTCCTCTGGAATATCCGCCCGCTGTATCCTCAACCAAAGAATAGTGTCGCTTCATGATCATCGGCCTGCTCCAACTGGAATTTCGCCTGCACGGGAACGACTCTCTCAAGGGCAAGCGCAAGGTGGCGCAAAGCTTGAAGCAGAAACTGCGCAACAAGTTCAATGTCGCCGTGTCCGAAGTGGAGGCGCTGGACGAGCATGAACGCCTGGTGTTGGCCGTGGTTGCGGTTGCCAATGAGGCAGGGCGCGTTGAAAGCCGCTTGCACAAGGCCATGTCGCTGGCTGAGGCTGCCGCGCCGGCGGAATTCGTTCGTGGAAATACGGAAATTTTTCGATCATCGCAGGATCCCATGGAAACCCGTGCGGACCTGCTGGAGGGCGGCTCATGGTAAAGCGCGGAACTCCGTCCCGGCGATCCATTCGGCTCGCGGACATGATCCAGCGGGAACTGGCCCAGATGCTTCAGGAAGAAGTTCAGGACCCCCGTCTGGAGTTGGTCACGATCAGCGGAGTGAAGCTCAATTCCGATCTGACGGTGGCCAAGGTTTTGTATACCTGTACGGACGATCCGGTCCGGCTGGAAGAAATCGCCGATGCCCTGGCCAGAGCCAAGGGATATATGCGGGCCCTCCTGGTCAAGCGACTGGACCTGCGCACCACTCCGGAATTGCGATTCGAACGGGACACCTTTCTCGAGGACATGGTTTATGACGGTCACCACGAAAGCTAGATCTGAAGAAAACTGGGCAAGTGTTCTGAAGCTCTTCCGGGAGCAGGATCATTTCCTGGTTGCGGCGCACAACAACCCGGACGGCGATGCGCTGGGATCCACGGTGGCTCTGGGATGGATACTGGAGAAACTGGGCAAGACCTATGCCCTGTACAATGAATCCGCCGTGCCCGAGCGTTTTTCGTGGCTGCGTTTCCCCAGTCCTTTGCGAAATGCGCTGCCCGCATGGGATCCGAAATGGTATATCCTGTTGGACTGCGGCGATGTCCGGCGGGTTGGGTCGGAACTGGCCGGACGCCTGCCCATGGACAGGACCGTCAACATTGACCACCATATCAGCAACGGCGGCTTCGGGAGCATCAACCTGGTGGAGGCGGACCGTTCTTCCGTGGGCGAAATGATCGGCTATCTCGGGCTGGATCTGGATATTCCTCTCAGCGGACCGCTTGGCGAGGCGATCTACCTGGCCTTGGTCACCGATACCGGCTCCTTCAGTTTTGAAAATACCGGCCCTCGGGTGCTTGAATTGGCCGCGAGAATAATTCGTCACGGCTTGAACCCCGGGACTTTCAACGCCCGGTTGCAGAATCAATGGCGGATGAACAGATTGAAATTGATGGGCGACGTGCTGCGCAGGGCCAAAGTGTACAATGACGGCCGCATCGGCATGATCTCCATTTCCGAGGCACTGCGCCGGGAACACCAAGCTACCATCGAGGACTGTGACGACTTTGTGGACTACATCCGCCGCGTCAAAGGAGTACGCATCGCCGCCAGCCTGCGGGAGGACGAACCTCGCAAGGTCAAGTTCAGCCTGCGTTCTTCCGGTGATGTCGACGTGGAGGAAATTGCCTCGTCGGTGGGAGGCGGGGGCCACAAGAACGCATCCGGAGGCGAGTTGCGCAACACGCTGGAGGAAGCCGAAGCCATCTTGGTTCGGCTGATCGACCGGTATCTGGCTCTCGAGGACAAGAACCCCTCTTCGGTCTGACCATGACTGCTGCCCGGCGACCAGCCCAAGCCCATGGCGTCCTTGTCCTGAACAAGCCCACCGGGCCGACTTCCACGTACTGCCTGGAACAGATCAAACGCACCCTGGGGCAGAAGAAGATCGGCCACGCCGGGACGCTCGATCCCCTGGCCCAGGGCGTCCTGCTGGTTCTGTTGGGACAGGGCACCAAGATCGCCGCCTATCTTACGGAGGGGCGAAAGCAGTATCAGGGCGTGTTGCGCTTGGGTGTGGAAACAGATACTTATGATGTTCTGGGAAAGACGTTGCGGACTGCCGACTGCGGCGGGCTGACCTCCGCGCAAGTCCAGGCGGTCGTGCATGAGTGGTTGGAGCACGTCGAGCAGGAGGTGCCGCCGTATTCCGCGGCCAAGCACCAGGGGCGGCCCCTGTATGCCTTGAGTCGGGCCGGGCTGGATGTCCCGGTGAAACGAAAATCAATTCAAATTTTCCAGGTGGAGGTCATGGATGTCGACCTTCCTCTGGTGCGCTTCCGGGTGGAGTGTTCCGCCGGCACCTATATACGTTCCCTGGTCCACAGCCTGGGGATACGCCTGCAGTGCGGGGCCGTGCTGGAAGAATTGATCCGGGAGCGCAGCCATCCCTTCGGCCTTGAGCAGGCCCACGGCTTGCAAACCGTGCTGGAAACGCCGGAGGCATTCGAGCAGAACGTGATCGCGGTGCAGGATGCGCTGCCGCATTTTGCCAGGCATGTTCTCACTGCCGACCTAGCACGGAAGGTTCGCCACGGCGCCAAGGTGCCGTGGAATCTGCCGGGGCAGTCGGTCGCTCCGGAACCGGGTGCACGCGCCCTGTTCCTGGATGACCAGGAACTCCCTCTGGCTTTGGTCGAGCTCAAAGAAGTGGATGGTCAACGACAATGGACAGTGCTTCGCGGTCTTTTTTAATCCGCCGAGCCCGGATCAAACCGGATCCCATTCATTTCCCGAAGTGGAGCAACCCAAGGAGGAGAGCGCTGTGGTCATGAGTTTAGAAGACAAGACCCGAGTTATCGAGGAATACCGGCTGAAGGACGGTGATACGGGTTCGCCCGAAGTGCAGGTGGCCTTGCTTACCTACCGTATCAACGATCTGACCGGACATTTCAAGACTCACAAGAAAGACTTCCACTCCCGTACCGGCTTGCTGAAGCTGGTCGGAAAACGCAGAGGCTTGCTGAACTACCTGAAGAACAAAGATGTTCAGCGGTACCGCAGCCTTATCGAGCGACTTAATCTGCGCAAGTAGTCACCGCGCGCCGAACAGGGGGGCCGATCGTATCCGACTTTGGTTGCACGCCTCAGTCTATCGCTCGGGCCCCCTCCACTCATTATACCGCAAGGATGCGACGATATATCATGAATGACTTCAAGAACTGCACACGCCTGACGACAAATCTGGACGGCAAGGAATTTATATTAGAAACCGGCAGGATGGCCAATCAAGCTGACGGAGCCGTTTGGGTTCAATGCGGCGATACCGTGGTTCTGGTCACGGCCGTGGCCCAGGCGCTGGACAGGGAGGTTTCCTTTCTGCCCCTGACGGTGAATTATCAGGAAATGTCCTATGCCGCGGGGCAGATCCCCGGGAACTACTTCCGCCGGGAAATCGGCCGTCCCAGCGACAGGGAAACTCTGGTCTCCCGTGTTATCGATCGGCCCATCCGGCCCATGTTCCCCAAGAAATTTCCCATGGAAATCCAGGTCATCGCAACGGTCCTTTCCTCGGATCCGGACAACGATCCGGATGTCCTGGCGCTCACCGGCGCCTCGGCCGCCCTGCATGTCTCCAGGATTCCCTTCGCAGGTCCCATTGCCGGAATCAGAGTCGGCTGCATCAATGGGGAGTTCGTGCTCAATCCCAGCTACAAGGATCTTGCCGAAAGCACTTTGAATTTGGTCATGGCCGCATCACGCGATGCCGTGGTCATGGTGGAGGCCGGGGCGACCTTTGTTCCGGAATCCCTGATTGCCAAAGCTCTGGAATGGGGCCAGCAGCAGATCATTCCACTGCTGGATCTCCAGGATCAGCTGCGGGAGAGCGTCGGCAAGCCCAAGCTTGTTCCCAAACAGAACGTCATTGATCCGGAATTGTCTTCGCTGGTTCGCGGTCTGGCTTTGGATAAACTGGAAGCTGCCCTGCGGATTCCGGAGAAGGCCGCGCGCAAAGAAGCCCAAAAGGGCGTTCACCAGGAAGTTCTGCAAGGTCTGGTGGAGCGGTGCGTGGACATCCAGCTGATGGGCTCCCAGATCAACGAGATCCTGGAGGCCCTCGAAAAAGAGGTGATGCGGGCACGCATTCATCGCGAAAACGTTCGCCTGGACGGCCGGAACCTGACCACGGTGCGGCCCATTGACATTCAGGTCGGCCTGCTGCCCCGAACTCATGGCTCGGCCCTGTTCACACGCGGAGAAACAAAGGCCTTGGCCGTGGCCACCATGGGCAGCATTCGCGACGAGCAGCGGTTGGATACTTTGGGCGGTGAAAGCACCAAGCGCTTTATGCTGCATTACAACTTTCCCCCCTACTGCGTGGGCGAAGCCCGGATGCTGCGCGGGCCGAGTCGCCGGGAAATCGGCCACGGTCAATTGGCGGAACGTGCATTGACGCCAGTCCTGCCCCAGCCCGAGGACTATCCCTTCACTCTGCGCATTGTTTCCGAGGTCATGGAAAGCAACGGCTCTTCTTCCATGGCCACGGTCTGCGGCGCCTCCCTTGCCCTGATGGATGCCGGCGTGCCCATCACGGAAGCCGTGGCCGGCATTGCCATGGGGTTGATCAAGGAAGGCGACGATTATCTTGTCCTGACGGACATTCTCGGGGCCGAAGACCATCTGGGCGACATGGATTTCAAGGTCGCCGGTACCGTTGCAGGCATAACCGCCATCCAGATGGACATCAAAATCGGCGGCATTCCCACGAATGTGCTCAGCAGGGCCCTGGATCAGGCCAGGGACGCTCGGCTGCATATTCTGGAGCAAATGAACGCCGTCATGGACAAGCCGCGTGAAGAGCTGTCCCCGTATGCGCCGCAGCTCAGCGTCGTGCATATCAATCCGGAAAAAATCCGTGAAGTGATCGGGCCCGGCGGCAAGACCGTGAAAGCTATTACCGCGGCCACAGGCGCTTCCGTGGACATCGACGATTCCGGCAAGATCTCCATCTTTGCTCCCACCAAGGAAGCATTGAACATGGCCGTGGATATGGTCACCTTTTACAATCAGGTCCCGGAAATCGGCAAAGATTATACCGGTCGGGTCAAGAAGATCATCGAATTCGGCGCTGTGGTGGAAATACTGCCCGGCGTGGAAGGACTGGTGCATGTCTCGCAGTTGGACACCGCCCGGGTGGAGCAGGTCGCCGACGTGGTCCAGCTCGGCCAGGAACTGAAGGTCAAGGTGATCGAGGTCGAACCCTCGGGCCGGGTGCGTTTGTCACGCAAGGCCGTGATCATGGAAGAGCGTGGCGAGGAATTTGATATGGCGTCCGCGGTCAGACCTTCTGGTCCTCGCAGGGATAGCGGCAGGGACCGCGATCGCGGTCGCAATGACCGACAACGGCGATAAGAGTTTGCAATCCGTGATTTCTGCCCATCCTGAAACAGGCATGGAAACGATACACAACAATACAGGCGCTTCGGCGCCTTTTTTTTTTCCGGACAACTGTTCAGAAAATTCTGATCGAAAGACAGGTACTGAGCCGGTTTGCCTTGATTTTTAATTGCCCGGAGGCAGCAACGCCATTACGGATATTCTATGAGTCTTTCTCCCAAAATAGCCATCGGTCGTCAACTCAGGCATTGTCCGTCCGTCCATTGCCTGAGAACACACGGCAATCTCTCCGACTATACGGAACAAGAATTAGAACTGATCCGGCAGGCGCCAAAGATTTATTTCCCGACCATTTTGATGGCAGAAGCCTTGAGCGCCATTGGCAAGCCCATTTTTCCCAGCATTCAGACAATCCGCTATGCCGGAGACAAGATCCGACAGACCCAGCTTTTCCAACTGCTCGGCCTGCCTATGCCGCGGACACGCATCTATTACGGCCCGCGACAAAAAAATAGCATTTTGGATGATTTTTCCTTCCCCTTGGTGGCCAAGGTGCCGCGCAACTCATCCAAGGGCCGGGGGGTCAGCCTGATCCGAAATCAGGACGAGCTTGACCGGTATACGTGCTTGCCCCATCCCGCCTACATCCAGGAATATCTGCCCATCCGGCGGGACATCCGCATTGTTATACTCGGCGGCAAGCCCGTGCATGCCTATTGGCGAGAGTCGTGCGAAGGAGAGTTCCGGACCAATATTTCTCAGGGTGGCAAGGTTGTTCTGGAGCCCGTGCCGGATAAGGCGCTGGAGCTGGCCGTTCAAACTGCCGTGAAATGCCGATTCGACCTGGTGGCGCTCGATATCTGTGTATATTCCGATCAAGTTTATCTGCTGGAGGCGAACATGACTTTTGGCATGGACGGCTTCAAGGCGGCGGGGTTGGATTTTCGCGCGATGCTTCGGGATATGGTGGAAAACGGCGATCTTTGATCAATACGCGGAAAGGATGCTTGGTAAGAATTCATTACAGAATCTACCAGAATGAGAAGAACCGGCCGAAGGCTGATGCAACGTGATACTTGAGGATGCGGCATGCGGATTTGCATGATCAACTGCGCTCTCCAGGACGAATTTTCGCGTCTTGGGCATGAAATTCTGGCCCTGCATCCTGAGCCGGGTTTATACGATTTTCCGTCCTTGCTGGAAAAACACGCCTTTGAGCCGGATGTCGTAGTTCAGCAGGAGACGCTGGGGCCGCGCGTTCTTCTGCAAGGCTTGGGAAAGCTCTCGTGCCTGAAGATCTACTGGTCCATTGACACGCACTTGAATTCCTTTTGGCAGGAAGAATACTCCCGGCTGTTTGACCTCACCTGTTCCACACAGAAACAATGGGCCAGGTATTTACAGGATCAGGGAGCTTGCCGCACGGCATGGCTGCCCTGGTTTGGTCGGCGTCTGCCTTGGTACCCCTGGAGCAGCAGGAAGCATAATGTCGGTTTCGTGGGTCGGGTCACCAGGCATCGGCCCTCCCGGGAGCGTTTCGTTGCTTTTCTCGGGCAGTGTTACAATTTGCGCTTGACGCAAGATGTCTCCTTTCAGCAGATGCTGGAAATCTATCAGGAGACAAGACTGGCGCCCAACGAGTCCATTTTCGGGGAAATCAATTTTCGGCTTTTCGAGGCGGCGTCCTGTGGCTGTCTGGTGTTGAATCCAGCACCCATTCCCGGCTTGGAGGAACTTTTCACTCCGGAACGTGAAATCGGCGTCTTCAGGCATGCCCTGGAACTCGGGAGCATGATCAGTAGTTCTCTAAACAACTTGCCTGCGGCCGAAAAAATGGCCAAGGCGGCCTGGGTCAGGGTGCAGGAGGAGCATCTTCCGGCGCACCGCGCGAAATCCCTACTGGCCTTGATTGAGGAGAACCTTTCGCAGTTTTCGAAAAAAAGCTGCGATTCAAGTGATCTGGACTGGGCGATGACCCTGTATCGGCTCTGGCAGGCACGTCGAGCTCCGGTTTCCGGCCAGACGCTGCTGCATCTGCTTCTGGCCCTGCCCGAATCGCCTCGCAAGCGCTGCGCCCTCCTGGGGTTCTGGATGGGAATGGACAGGCGGGACATGGTGGCCCATGACTTGGCGGCGATTTTCCAGGCCAATCTGCATGCCGAAGATCATAATGTAAATCGCACCGCCTCACTGGCCGCGCTGCATCTGGAGGATCTGCCCATGGCAAAGGCGTTCTGGTTGCGGCTCCGGGCTCGGTCCCCGCGCTTGCCCAGGCCGCCAGGCACGCAGCGTGAACTGTATCTGGCATGGGCCAGAGATCTGCAACGCCAGGGACGCCTGGCCCGTCCGGGCCTGTCCTACGATCACCAGCGGCACGTGCCGGAGTCAGCACTGGAGTGTTTGATTCTCGCCCATCTTTTAGATTCCCGAGACATGGACATTTGTCGTGCCATGGATGCATTGCTGGACAAACAGCCCGGTTTCGAGCCGCTTCGCCTTTCACTACTTTCCCACATTACGCTCCATCGACCTCAGGACTGGCTTGCCGGATTGAAACTGGGACTGGTCAACCTCCAGGGGTTCAGGCTAGAGGAAGGGTTAGAGGAGTTGTTTCTGGCAGGATCACGGGCGGCGCAGCAGAACCAGGATCGTAAATTTTTCAATGCGCTCTCCGCGGCTGATCCGGACCGGTCCATCAGGACCACCTTGCATCCGCGTCCCGATTTTTGACGCGTGAAGTTTCAACCCCAGACATAACCATGCTTGAACTTCTACGAATCCGTAAACTTGCCCTAATTGACGACCTGGAACTGGAATTTGGATCCGGTCTGAATGTGATCACCGGTGAAACCGGGGCCGGAAAATCATTCATTCTCCGGGCTCTGGACTTTCTTCTGGGTGAGAAACTGGCCGTGAACCTGGTGCGCCCCGGCCACGACAAGGCCCAGGTAGAGGCCATCTTTGTCCTCAACGAGAACGGGTCCCCGGCAGAGACGCTCATCCGGCGCGAACTTTCCGCGGATACCGGTCGTTCCCGAGTCTGGGTCAACGACGACCTGGCATCCCAGGAAAGCCTGAAGCGCCTGCGCGCCAAGCTGGTTCTGCATGCCAGCCAGCATTCCCAGCAGCAGTTGCGATTGCCCTCATTTCATGCCCGACTGTTGGACCGGTTTCTCAGCCAACCGGATCTGGTGCGTGAAAAAGAGCGCCGACTTGCGGCCCT
The DNA here is from genome assembly GCF_900104215.1 of Desulfonatronum thiosulfatophilum. Taxonomy (NCBI): domain Bacteria; kingdom Pseudomonadati; phylum Thermodesulfobacteriota; class Desulfovibrionia; order Desulfovibrionales; family Desulfonatronaceae; genus Desulfonatronum; species Desulfonatronum thiosulfatophilum. The sequence continues at coordinate 57,577 of NZ_FMXO01000012.1, forward strand.
CAACGCCTTGGTTGAGCAAAAAAAACAGCTGGAAGACCGGCTGCGGGGACTGCGGGAACGGCGGGACCTGCTGGAGTTTCAACGCGCGGAAATAGCCAAGGTCCAACCGGTCCAAGGCGAAGAAGAGGAGCTGGAAAACCGCAAGCAGACACTGCGCGACCAGGCGCTCGCCCAAAAAGACGCGGCTTTGGCTATTGAACTGCTTTGCGCCTCGGATGTCGGCCTTCATGAAACGTTGGGCAAATTGCACAAGGCGGTTCTTTCACTGACCGGACCGCATCCGGAGTTGGCGGGAGATACCGCTGTGCTGTTAAATTTTTCAGAGCAGGCTCATGATCTCGAAAGAAGGCTGCGTGGCCTGTCCCGAATCCAGAGCGCACAGGGTGAATTGGAATCCATCGAGGCCAGGCTTTGGGAACTTTCTCAGCTCAAACGCAAGCTTAAAAGGCCTTTGGTTGAAATTATCCAGCTCAAGGATGAAGTCGAGGCCAACCTTTCATTTCTGGATTCCTCCGGCCTGGATCTGAAGCAGTTGGAGCGCCGGTACGAGGCAGCCAAGTCCGAATTGACGGAAACCCTGAATGCGCTGGACACGGATCGCCGGCAGGCCGCACTGGAACTGGGCGCCAAATTGTCCCGGGAACTGCGTGAACTGGGCTTTTCGGAGCACTTGAAAATCGAATTCACATTCCATCCCCAGGATATCGCCCACGGGTTGACTGAAAACCGGCCGCGTCTGCTCTGGGCCCCGAATCCGGGCCAGCCCTTTCAGCCTCTGGAAGACATTGCCTCCGGCGGCGAGTTGTCCCGAGTGCTCCTGGCCATTACGGGATTGATCGCCGATGCGGCCAATCCCACGTTGATATTCGACGAAGTGGATGCCGGGATAGGGGGCATGACCCTGAACAAAGTCGGAGAACGCCTGCGGAACCTGTCCGTCCTGCAACAGGTTGTGGTGATTACCCATTGGCCTCAACTCGCAGCCCAGGCCGACAGACATTTTCAGGTCCACAAGGAGGTTGTTGACGGCGAAACGTATACCCGGTGCACCCCTTTGGACGGCGCGGCGCGGGATGACGAGCTGAAGCGGATGACTGGCGGCGGGTGGAGTGTTGAGGAAGACATTGGCAAATGACGTCATGTTCTTATCTTATTCGTAAATATTCGACGGAGGACCGGCGTGCCTTGATTTACGCACTCACGATTTTTTGCAGCCCTTGTACCAGCGAAACAGCCAAGAAATAACCCTTGAACGAAAGGAGTCCCTATGCCCAACCTTCTGGATCAGCTCAAGGAATATTCCACGGTCGTCGCGGATACCGGCGATTTTTCGAGTATCAAGGAATATCACCCCCAGGATGCCACCACCAACCCCAGTTTGATCGTCAAGGCCGTGGCCATGGACGAGTACCGGGATCTCGTGGACAAGGCCATTGATGATGCCCAGGCCGGTGCTCCCTCCACCGAGGCGTTTCTGGAACTGGCCATGGACAAGCTGTTCGTCGCGTTCGGGACGGAGATCCTGAAGATCGTTCCGGGGCGTGTTTCCACTGAAGTGGACGCCCGCCTCAGCTTCAACGTCCAGGGTTCGGTGGACAAGGCCAGGACGCTCATCTCGCTGTACGAGCACGCGGGCGTGGACCGGGAGCGGGTGTTGATCAAGCTGTCCAGCACATGGGAAGGAGTTGCCGCGGCCAGAATACTGGCCAAGGAAGGCATCCGCTGCAACATGACCCTGCTGTTCTCCTTTGCCCAGGCCGTGGCCTGCGCCGAGGCCGGAGTGCAGCTCATCTCACCCTTTGTCGGACGGATCATGGACTGGTACAAGGCTCATGAAGGCCGGGCCGGATATCCTCCCCATGAAGACCCGGGCGTGCATTCCGTGACCCGGATCTACAATTACTACAAGAATCACGGCTATCCCACCGAGGTCATGGGCGCGAGCTTCCGTAATGCCGGAGAAATTATCGAGCTGGCCGGCTGCGATCTGCTGACCATCAGCCCGAATCTGCTCCAGGAGCTTCGGGAAGGCGAGGGGACGGTGGAGCGCAAGCTCAGCCCGGAATCGGCCCGGGAGCACGGGGAGGACAAGATCTCCCTGGATGAAAAGACCTTTCGCTGGATGCTCAATGAAGACCAGATGGCCACGGAAAAGCTGGCCGACGGCATCCGCCTCTTTGCCGCGGATGCGGTCAAGTTGGAAAAGTTGATTCTGAAGAAGAGAAAATAGACGAAACGTTCAAAGGCATCCCGAAGGCGGTACTGTCGCGACAGTGCCGCCTTCTTGTTTTTTGGGCCGGGTGTCGTATGTTTTATGGAGGTCCGGCAACGGGGCGGGATCTGGTCAGATGCATTGCCGCAATAACGTTTTGCAGCCTGACCAATTCAAGAAGGAGCATGTATGAGGTATCTGAATGTTGTTGTGATTGTCCTCGCAAGCCTTGTCTGGCTGAGCCCGTCCATGGCCGCGGAAGCGCTTGATCCGGAGAAGATCCTGGAGCATATCAATGAACATCGCTCATCCCTGGACCTGGAACCATTGAACGCACACCAGGGCCTGAACGCAGCCGCGAAACTGCGTGTGGAGGATATGCTGGAAAACGATTATTTTGCCCATATCAATCCCGAGACCGGAGAAGGACCGATGGAAGCGATCATGCAGGTTGACTATGACCCTCAAGCCTTTGCCGAAAATATCGCCATGGGGACTTTTCAAAATGAAAAGGAACTGGTGCAAGGCTGGCTTGACAGCCCGGAACACCGGGAAAATATCGAGCGGTCGGACATGGTGGACAGTGGCTTGGCCATTGCCCGGGATGATAATACCGATCTGGGGATGGACGTTTATATCGTGGTTCAGCTCTTCGGTTCACCCATGAATTGATGCGGATGCAGCTCCAATATTTTCTCGGCGCTGACCTGCGCTGGACATACTCTAGCGAAAGCATACAGAAGCTGCATCAAGATCAACTCCACACAAAGCCGGTATCAGGAAGTACTCAGCTTACAAAAAGCGTAGCAGGATTTTTATTTTCGTTTCCACTGCGTTCATGGACAGGTTGCTTACCCTCCCGATTTTGGCCAATAACCGCTGTTTCGAGACCGACCTTATATCCTCGCACTTGACGTAACTAACCTCTTTAAGGCCCCCTTCGGGAGGTATAATCTTTTCATGAAGTGGGATTTTTTTGTTCTTGCTTGTCAGGGGCAGAATAACCACCAGCTCAGCCGGACCTGTATTGAAAATGTCATCAGAAATGACCAAGCCCGGTCGTTGACCAGACTGTTCGTGCCCATTCGTGGGGTTCAGGTCCACCAGCCAGATTTCGCCGCGTAGTGTTTGAATCATTTGGTTTCCATGTCGTCCTGGAGGTCATCAGCAAGAGTTTTGCCCCAAATTTCTCGTTCTTGCTGTTCGTCCGCCCATCCCTCAGGATTGCCGCGTAATTCGGCAAAGGCTTCGTTAGTCCGCTGAAGCAGCTGCTCCGCACGGTATTTTCGCAGTAATCTCTCAAGCACCGCCTGCATCGGTTCAGCCTCATCCTTGGCTATCTGCTTAAGCAAAACATGAGAATTTGTGGAAATGCGGATTGTTGTGGTCTGCATGCCGGCACCTCTTTTAGTAGACTAATTAGTCTGCAAATCTGGATACGTCAATACAGGCCGCTGGTGAAAATTTGTTCAAAAAAAAATTGCCTCTTTTGACATAGATCAATGTGCTCTCCAGCCGATCCCGTAGAAAGGAGTCGTGTTCGACAAGAACTTGATCCATCAACCATATTAAGGAGGCAGATCATGACCATGTTTTGTTACCAGTGCGAGCAGACGGCCAAGGGCGAAGGGTGTGCGAAGATCGGCGTGTGCGGAAAGCAGCCGGACGTGTCAGCGCTGCAGGATCTGCTGGTTTATGCGCTGCAAGGATTGGGGCTGGTGGCGCACGAGGGCCGCAAAGTCGGGGTGAAAAGCGCCGCGGCGGATGCCTTTGCCTGTGAGGCCCTGTTTTCCACCTTGACCAACGTGGATTTTGATCCGGAACGGTTCAAGCCGTTGATCGAGCAGGCCGTGGCTTTTCGCGAGGAACTGCGAGACAAGGTCATTGCTGCCGGCGGAAAAACGGAATTTGATGCGCCGGAAGCGGCCTTCGAGCCTGCTCCTTCCCTGGACGGCATGGTTCGGCAGGGCGAAGAGCACGGACTGCAGAACGACAAGGAAAGCGACCCGGACAAGAAATCCTTGAAGCATACGCTCCTGTTCGGTCTGAAGGGCATTGCCGCCTATGCCGATCATGCCCGGATTCTGGGACAGACCGATGACAGCGTTTATGCCTTCATTCATGAAGCCTTGGCCGCTTTGACACGGACTGATCTTGAACTCCAGGACTGGCTGGGCCTGGCGCTGCGTTGCGGCGAAGTCAATCTGAAGACCATGGAAAACCTGGATGCGGCCAATACCGGGGCCTACGGCGACCCCACGCCCACGTCCGTTCCTCTGGGCGCGAAAAAGGGCAAGGCCATCCTGGTTTCCGGCCATGACCTGAAGGACTTGGAGGACCTGCTCAAGCAGACCGAAGGCAAGGGGATCAACATCTACACCCACGGCGAAATGCTTCCGGCCCATGGATATCCCAAGCTGAAAGCCTACCCGCATTTCTATGGTCACTACGGCACGGCATGGCAGAACCAGCATAAGGAATTCGCCGCGTTCCCCGGTCCGATCCTGATGACCACCAATTGCATCCAGCGGCCCCAGGAGAGTTACAAGGCCAATATTTTCACCACTGGGCTGGTCGGGTTTCCCGGCGTGGAACACGTCAAGAACGGTGAGTTCGGTTTGGTGGTGGCCAAGGCCCTGGAGATGCCGGGCTTCACCCAGGACGTGTCCGGCAAGTCGGTGATGACCGGCTTTGCGCGCAATGCGGTGCTGTCCGTCGCGGACAAGGTCATCGACCTGGTCAAGACCAAGAAGATTCGCCACTTTTTCCTGGTGGCCGGCTGCGATGGAGCCAAGCCGGGCCGCAACTACTACACCGAGTTCGTGGAAAAGGTGCCTTCCGATTGCGTGGTGCTGACCCTGGCCTGCGGCAAGTTCCGCTTTTTCGACAAGGATCTCGGCACCATCGAGGGGCTGCCCCGGCTTCTGGACATGGGCCAATGCAACGACGCCTACTCGGCCATCCAGGTAGCCGTTGCCCTGTCCAAGGCCTTCGGCGTCAGCGTGAACGAACTGCCCCTGTCTCTGGTGCTGTCCTGGTACGAGCAGAAGGCTGTAGCCATCCTGCTGACTTTGCTGCATTTGGGCATCCAGGACATCCGCCTCGGACCCTCACTGCCCGCCTTCACTTCGCCCAACGTGCTCAAGGTGCTGGTGGACACATTCAACATCAAGCCCATCACCACTCCGGATGAGGATCTGAAGGCAATTCTTGGGTAACTTTTGATTGCGAAATCCTGATGTCTTTTCTATCGTGGGACATCATTCTTCGAGGGGGCCGTAAGGCCCCCTCGGTGTTTGAGTATTCGAAGCAGCCCCAATTTGCGACTGAGCTGCCAATATGAAGATGCCCATCTCCTTGCAACAGGGCAATTTTGTTCTCACGTAACTATCTGAAATTTTAGAGACTGGTTTCCCCTGTTTGGGACGGATCGATTGTTTGACTGAACCAGGAATCGTTCATCAAGCCGTTGCCCAGCGCTAAGAGCACAATTTCCTGTTTATATAGCGCAACGGCTTGATGTTACGAGGCCGGTAAAGGAGTTTCGAGCCGTTCCAAACAGGGGAAACCAGCCGTCTTTGCAAGAAAAAAATTGGTGAGAACAAAAATGCCCTGCTCCTTGCAAGGATCGCTATTGAGGTTTGGCCGGATTCTTGAAAGAATCTCCGGGCAATTCGGCGGAGGGTAAACAGGTAGCAGAGTATATGTGCGGGAATGACGACTCGAGTAGACACACCAACTTCAACAAGCAAAAGCAAATGAACGGAATGAAGATTAAAAAACGGGTACTCATTGTGGAGGATGACGCCTTACTGGCCATGGGAGTGGAGGACATGGTCACCAGATTCGGATACCACGCCCTGTCGCCAGTGGCTACGGGAGCAGAGGCCGTCGCCACGGCCCAAGCGATGCGTCCCGATCTTGTGCTCATGGACATCAATCTGGCGGATCAGATGACCGGGATCAATGCGGCCGAACGTATCCAGACTTTTGCCGATATTCCCATTATCTATCTTTCCGGCCATTCCGGTGATCCGATGCTTGAGCAGGCCAAACTGACCAGGCCGTATGGGTACCTGGTCAAGCCGGTTACGGAAGTGGAATTGAAGGCATGTTTGGAAATGGCTCTATATCGCCATTCCATGGACAAGAAGCTTCATCAGAGCGAAGAACGTTACAGAAGCATTGTCGAAAACATCAATGATGCACTGATCATTCATGATTTTGAAAACAAAATTCTCGACACCAACGAGAATGCCTGCCTGATGCTTGGATACGGCCGGAAGGAACTGGTAGGTTCCAATCTGGAATTGTTTCTTCGGCCGGATAACGTTTCGCATTACCATGAGCAGATGGCCGCGCTCCGAGATAGTTCCGGTATTGTATTCGAAACGGAGTGCGCGCACAGGGACGGCACGGTGTTGGCCCTTGAGGTCAGCGCAAAAATCGTATCCGACGAATTAGGAGGTTTTGTTCAGTGCTTCGGCAGGGATATCAGCGAGCGCAGGAAACATCAGGAGGAAATCAAACAAAAGAATCGAGAACTGCAGGAAATCATCGCTGCGAAAGACAAGTTTTTCTCCATCATTTCCCATGACCTGAAGAGTCCCTTGTCCGGGTTCATGATTCTGACCAGGATGTTGTCCGAGGAGTTTTCCACTCTGCCCTTGAAAGATCTCCGGGAGATGGCCCGGCAATTGGCGCATTCAACGGAAAATATTGTCAGCTTGCTGGAGAATTTGTTGGAATGGTCGCTGCACCAGCAGGGGGTCATGGCCTATGAGCCCGTCTCCTTGCCTTTGACCGATCTTGTCCAGCGGAACATTGATCTGTTTCAGACTCTTGCCAGGGATAAAAAAATAACCTTGGCAAGCAATGTGCCTACAAGGCTGAAGATCCAAGCGGATAAACTCATGCTCGACACCATAATCCGGAATCTGCTTTCCAACGCCATCAAGTTCAGCATGAGCGGCGGGAAGGGTAATATTTCCGCTGTTTGTAAAAACGGCCAAGTTACCTTGGCCGTGCAGGACAACGGAATGGGCATTTGCTCCGAGGCGGTGAAGGAATTGTTCGTGATGAATCAGAAATCATCCAGGCTGGGCACCGACGGAGAACTCGGTACCGGTCTGGGGCTATTGCTGTGCAAGGAATTCGCTCAACAACATGGAGGTAAAATCTGGGTTGAAAGCGCCCTTGGAATCGGAAGTACCTTTTTTGTCTCGCTGCCCGTTGATCCTTGCCCAGTTGCGGAGTAGCCGTCCTCTCACACAAATTCAGAATCTACCACCCCCGTCGAAACCATTATACGGTCTGATCGAACTGACACGAATCCTTCAAAGTCTTCCCCTTGACGATGAACATGGTTGTTTCAGCGATATTGGTGGCCATGTCCGCGACCCTTTCCAGTCGTCTGGCGATGTTGATGCTTTGCAGACCGCATTCAATAGACTGAACGTCCCGGCTGTCCCTGGTCATATACTGAATCGTGTCCTTGATCACGGCGGAATTCAGTTCATCCACTTCGAAGTCCATGCGGCAGACCGTCACAGCCTTGTCCATGTCGGACGAGGAAAAGGCAATGATCGACTCCTGGAGCATGTCATAGCTTTTTTGGCCCATGAGCAGGATCTTATCGTAGACGTCCAGTGGCGGGTTGAGGCTTAGAAATATTATCGCATCCGCGATATTGGCCGCCTCATCGCCAATCCGCTCCAGATCCACGCTCATGCGCATGCATCCGAGAATAAGCCTCAGATCCCTGGCCACGGGCTGTTCCAGGGCCAGCAAACGCATGCACATTTCGTAGACCTGAACTTCGAGCTCGTTGATCTTCTTGTCGTTGTCCACCACTTCCTGGGCCAGATCCGCGTCCATCCTGGAAAAGGCCGTGACTGTCTTGCTCACTGCCTGTTCCGTCTGGACCACCATCTGCATGACCTTCATGTTCAACCTGTCCAACTCTTTCGCCAAATGGGACATTGATATGCTCCTGATTGATGTTCAGAAAAATATGTTACAAGGATTTGCGTAAAGAAAACCAGAAAATGCTTCCGCTGTCGGCGCCAGGTACGGGACTCTGGACCCAGATTTCCCCCCCAAGGTTGCGAATGATGTTTTTGCAGATGGCCAGTCCCAATCCCGTCCCTTTGACCTTGTTCTTGAATTTCTTGACCCGGTAGAACCGTTCAAAGACCCGTTGCTGCTCCTCACGGGGAATCCCGGGGCCGTTATCCTGCACTCCGACCAGCACCCGGTCGTCTTCCTTGCGGCAGATAACCTTTATTTCGCCGTGCACGGGCACATACTTGATGCTGTTCTCGAACAGATTCTGCAATACCTGGCGCAAAGCTTCCGCTTCGCCGATCACGTGGGCGCAGTCCGGATGCAGCTCCATGGAAAAACGGATATGCTTGTGGTCCGCATAATGGCCGCAGTTTCTCCAGGAATTCTCAATGACAGGCTGCAGGGCCACGTTCCCGAGTACTATTTTCTCTGGTTCGGATTCGATTTTTGAAAGCTGCAAAATATCATCCAGCAGCCGGATCATGTTATTGGTGTTCCTGGTAATGATTTCCAGGAACTCGGCTCCTCGCTTCTCCAGAAGCTCTCTGTTTTCCAGCAATGTTTCGGTGTACCCCTTGATGGACGTCAAGGGAGTCCGCAACTCATGGGATGCGTTGGCCACGAAATCCTTGCGGATGCTTTCCAGTCGCCGAATGTGGGTTATGTCGTGAAATACCAGTATCGCTCCGATTCTTTTGCGATCTTCGGGCGAGACGATGTTCACGGCATAGTCTTTCTCCCTGAACTTTATCTCCAGGCTCTTGTTGCGTACCGAGTCGCTGGCGATAACCTCGTCGCAGCACTCCTGTAGCTCGTTGTTTAAAAACACCTCCAGCGGGCGCTTTCCCAGAAAATTTTCATGATGGTTGAAGTGGGCGACAAAGGCTCTGTTGAAGCTCATGATCCGTCCATTGTTGTCCAGCGCCACCAGGTCGTCCTTGATGCCGTCCAGGATGGTGCGCAGTTCCGTCTTTTGCGCGGAAACCAGATCTATGTTGCTTTCAATGTTCTGGGCCATATCGTTGATGGCGACCACCAAGGGGTCGAATTCCTTGCCCGGGGAGACAGTTATCCTTGTCGCATAATTTCCTCCCCCAATGGCCTGCGCTAGGCTGATCATGGGCTGCAGCTTCAAGGTCAGTCGTCGAACCAGCAAAAACACCAACAGACCCGCCAGGATCAGTGAAAGCAGCATCATCTGCCACAATACAGTGCTGACCCTCATGAAAAAAGATTCCATGGTGGCATAGGGGGTGGCCATTCTGAGAACCACGGCTCCGAACTGCGTCAGGTCGGTTTTTCTGGCATAGTAGATTAAATGGCGGTCCACTGTCCGGCTGTGGCGGATGCTGTAACCATGGCCGTCCTGCACGGCCTGCAGGAACTCCGGCCTGAAACCATGATTCTCAACCAGCCGGATCTCATCGAGAGGAACCATCGAATCCACCAGAACCCGGCCGCCGGAATCAATCACGGTGATCCTGTCGACGCTTGTTCGGGCGATTTCCCGTATCACCGCATCCAGTTCCTCCAGGTGCTGGAAATCATTCCTGGCCAGGGCCCATGCCAGGATGGACATCCGTTCGCCGACGCTCTGGACCATCTCCTTCTTCATTTCCTCTTCCACGGTTTCCAGAAAATAATAGGAGGGAATGGCCAAGGCGATGATCAAGGCAGCCCAGAAGGAAAATATCAGCTTGATCTTGAGGGATAATCTGTTTTTCTTCACGGTTTCACGGTCTCATCTTAATCCGCAGTATCAGTCCTGCAACTCGAAGGTATAGCCCAATCCCCTGGACGTATGAATGAGATGGGCATACCGGCCGAGCTTGATCCTGAGCCTGCGAATATGCGTGTCCACGGTCCTGTTGTACCCTTCAAACTTGTAGCCCCAAACGTTGTTCAAGAGACTTTCCCTGGAAAGGACCTTGCCCTGGTTCTGGATGAACTCAGCCAGCAGCTTCAACTCAGTGGCCGTGAGGTTCATGTTCTTTCCGTCCAGTCTGAACTGCATGGCGGCGAAATCGAACTCCATCCCCTCATGCTTCCAGATCTTTCCTTCCCCGTTCTCCACCGGTTTGTCCCGCCGAATGAGGGCCTTGATCCGCAACAGCAGTTCCCGAATGCTAAAGGGTTTGACCACATAGTCGTCCGCTCCGAGTTCGAAGCCGACAATGCGGTCCACTTCCTCGCCCTTGGCCGTGAGCATGAGGACCTTGATCTGCTTGAGCTTCGGGTCGCTCTTGAGCCTGCGGCACATTTCCAGGCCGTCCATGTGCGGCAGCATCAGATCAAGAAGGATCACCTCGGGAAGCTCCTCCCTGGCAACCTTCAGCCCGTCAAAACCATTGTCCGTCACAAATACCTTATATCCGGAGGACTCAAGATTGAGCAGCAAAAGATTCTGGATGTCTTCTTCGTCTTCGATGACCAGCACCTTGTTTGTGAGCATCCCAACCGCTTCCCTTTAAATTTCAATGATAAGGTTCGTGACAAAAATCAAAAGTGGTTCATCCGTGCTCTGTCTTCCGCCTTCAGTTCCCATTCCTGCCAGGGGGGGCGTGGCCGGTAATTACCCTGGAATTTTGTACCTTGGCGCTGTTACAGTCATGTTACATGGACATGAAATTCCAGTGACAGAGTCGAGCGGTATTTGCAACAGCTGCTAATAATTTGAATTTACAGGTTAAAACGGCAAATGTTCCCGCGGAGATGGCGGTGTCGCAATGCAAAAGAAATGTCATGTTCCTGTCATATTCCTGTAACATTGTCCTCCTATCTTGCCGTCATGGAAAAGGCGCAAGGCATCGCCATTCCGGCGAGGCGGTTTAGAACCAATATCAGGAGGAGTTTTGGAATGCGCAAGTATCTGGCAATTTTTGCACTATTAGGCATGCTCTCCGCGAGCAACGTTTCCGCTCAGACCGGAGTTGATCCGGCTCTTCCGGAGTACACGCCCGTCAGCGGCATTTCCGGCAACCTGTCCAGCATGGGCTCGGACACTCTGAACAATCTGATGACCCTCTGGGCTGAAGCGTTCCAGGGATACTACCCCAACGTGAACATCCAGATCCAGGGCGCCGGGTCGTCCACCGCCCCACCGGCCTTGATCGAAGCCACGGCCAATTTCGGCCCCATGAGCCGGGAAATGCGGGCCACGGAAATCGAGCAGTTCGAACAACGCTTCGGGTATCAGCCCGTCAAGGTGACCACGGCCGTGGACACCATCGCCGTGTACCTGAACAAGGACAACCCCTTGGACTGCCTGTCCATCCCCGAGATTGACGCCATATTCTCCGCCACCCGTCGTTGCGGTCATGGCGAAGACATCACCCGCTGGGGGCAGGTCGGCCTGACCGGAGCCTGGGCCAACCGCGACTTCACCATATACAGTCGTAACGCCGTGTCCGGCACGTATGGCTTCTTCAAAGACGTGGCCTTGTGCGGCGGCGACTACAAGCCGACCATCAACGAGCAGCCCGGCTCCGCTTCCGTGGTTCAGGGCGTGACAGAATCCATCAACGGTATCGGCTACTCAGGCATCGGCTACATCACCTCCGGCGTGAAGGCCGCGTCCATCAACATGGGCGGAACTTGCTACGAACCCAATGCGGAAAACGCTGCCTCCGGCAATTATCCGCTGGCTCGCGGTTTGTTTTTGTATGTGAACAAGAATCCCACTGAGCCGTTGGCCCCGGTTGAGCGTGAATTCCTGCGCCTGGTGCTCTCCAAGCAGGGCCAGGAAGTGGTTGTTCGCGACGGGTACATCCCGCTGCCCGAGACCATTGCTGCTCAGGTCCGTGCCCAAATCGGACTGTAAGGTCGGCCTGTAGAATTGGCGAAAAAAACTGTCTGACGCCGCTCCATGCTTCGGCATGGAGCGGCTTTTTCACCTTCAGAAACGGGTCGTTCCAGGGAACGCCGCCAGCAATCATATCCTCCCGTACAGGAAGCGACGCATCATGAAAAACGGTTCATCATCTTCTCCGGAATCGACGCATACCCTGGACAAATTGTTCGGGGCCATGCCCGACGCCGCGGCCCGCGCCTCACTGCGCAAATTCCGCGCGACCAAGGACGTTTCCGCCAAATATTTTATCAGTGCCAGTGGGATGGGCGTTGTTTTCGCCCTGGCCCTGATCTTCATTTTCTTGTTCATCGAACTGGTCCCTATTTTCGCTCCGGCCAAGATCGAGAAGAATACCGCGTATATCGTCCCCGGGGGGCCGGAGGAGCGCACGTTGTTGCTGGATATGGATCGGTACCAGGAGGTCGGTGTCCGGTATCGAGGCAACGGCGAGGTGCTATTTTTCGAACTGGCCACCGGCATGCCCATGGAGAAGGTCTTTCTTCCGGTGCCGGAAGGCGTGGAGATCCGCTCCTTCGGCAAAGGAGAACCACGTTCCAATCTCGTGGTTTTTGGGCTTTCGGACGGCACGGCCATCCTGGTCCGCCATGAGTTCGAGCTGGACTGGACCGGCAATGTCCGGACCATTGTACCTACATTGACTTTTCCCTTTGGCCGCGATCCCGTCCCGGTTGATCCCATGAATCGTCCACTGCGGCACATAGCCGTGCAGCGGGCTGCCGCCGGGACGGCCGTGGCAACGGTGACGGATGACGACCGGGTGCTCCTGGTTCAGCTCGCCACCCGGACGTCCTTCCTGACCGGAGAGACCGTGGTCACCACCACCGAGCACGATCTCGGACCGGCGCCGGGCGAGGTTGTGGACGTGCTGATCTCCTCGAACATGATCAATTTGTTTCTGGCCGATGCGAACGGCAAGCTGCATTATTACGATCTGCGTCAACCGTCTCAGGCTGGACCGGCACACAGTCTGGAGGTGGTTCCGGACGCATCCGTGTCCATCACCGCCGTGGATTTTCTATTGGGTACGGTTTCTCTCGTTGTCGGCAGGTCCGACGGTTCGATAAGTCAATATTTTTTGGTTCGTGATCATAAAAACCGTTATTTTATCACGCATGTCCGGGATTTCGAGAGCCATTCGGCCCCGATCACAATTCTGGCAACGGAATACACCCGCAAAGGATTCGCCGCCGCCGACTCCGCCGGCGTGGTGGGGCTGCACTACCCCACATCCGAGCGAACCCTGCTCTTGAAGCCGATCACGGATTCTCCGGTTCATGTCCTGGCCTTCTCTCCAACCAACTCGGCCCTGCTGGCTCTTGACGATACGCAAACCGTGCACCTTCTTGATGTGGACAACCCGCACCCAGAGTACTCTTTCAGTGCCTTGTGGCAAAAAGTCTGGTACGAAGGCAGGGCCGCACCGGACTATGTCTGGCAGTCCTCTTCGGCCTCGGACGAGTTTGAGTCCAAGTTCAGCCAGATGCCCCTGACCCTGGGCACGCTCAAGGCCTCATTCTACGCCATGCTCATCGCCATGCCCCTGTCCGTGCTCGGGGCGATCTACGCGGCCTATTTCATGAGCCCCAAGCTGCGGTCCATCGTCAAGCCGTCCATCGAGGTCATGGAGGCCCTGCCCACCGTCATTCTCGGTTTTCTGGCCGGGTTGTGGCTGGCGCCGTTCGTGGAAAGCAACCTGCCCGCCGTCTTTTCCATTGTGGTATTCATGCCCCTGATGATGCTTCTGGCAGCCTTTCTCTGGAGCAGCTTGCCCCATCGCATCCGCCTGCTGGTTCCGGACGGCTGGGAAGCGGCCATGCTTGTACCCATCATTCTGGTTTTCGGGTGGGTCTGTGTCACGCTCAGCCCGCATATTGAAATCTGGTTCTTCGACGGCAGTGCCAGACAATGGCTGACGGACGTGGGCATCACCTACGACCAGCGCAACGCCTTGGTGGTTGGGCTGGCCATGGGCTTCGCGGTCATTCCGACCATTTTCTCCATCGCCGAGGACGCCATCTTCAATGTGCCCAAGCACCTGACTCAGGGCTCCCTGGCCTTGGGCGCAACACCCTGGCAGACCGTGACCCGGGTTGTCCTGCTCACCGCCAGTCCAGGGATTTTTTCGGCGATCATGATCGGCTTCGGTCGGGCCGTGGGCGAAACCATGATCGTACTCATGGCCACGGGAAACAGCCCGGTCATGAACTTCAACATCTTCGAGGGCATGCGCACCCTGTCCGCGAACATCGCCGTGGAACTGCCGGAAACCGCCGTGGGCAGTACGCATTATCGGATTCTGTTCCTGGCGGCCCTGGTGCTTTTCGTGCTCACGTTCATTGTGAACACGGTCGCGGAAATTGTCCGGCAACGGCTGCGCAAGAAGTATAGTTCGTTGTAGATATCCAAGTGCCGGCTGCCAATCGATTGCAGCATCAACCGAAATCGCAACCGAAATCGTAATCGATTCGGTATCGCAAAAAGTTTTCGCCACGTCTGGAGTCAAGTTTGTTCGGAGTCGATTTCGATTACGATCACGATTTCGACTTCGATTTCGATTCATTCGAGATATAATGTGAAACGTAGGATAACGGCATGAATACACGTCAATGGTTCAAAAGCGGTTCCCCATGGATTTGGCTGACCGGGGGGATGATCAGTCTGAGCATGATCATGGTCTTCGGTCTGCTGGCCTTGATCGCCGTACGCGGGTTGGGCCACTTCTGGCCGGCCCCGGTGGTGGAGTTCGAATATCATCCCGACCCGGAGAACACGGTTCGCGTGCTGGGCAACCCGATGCGTTCCCAGAATGTTACCGGACTGGTCCTGCGGGAGTCCGGGCACCTGATTCCGGAAGACGTGGACCTGACCCAGCGTTTTTTGATCAAGCAAGGCAACCGTGATCTGACCGGTCGGGACTTTTTTTGGTACCCGGAGCCTCTCATTTCCGAGTGGACCACTCCCCGGGAGGCCATGGTCGTCGAGCGCCGGGAGTGGGGTGATTTCATCGGGTTCCTCAGCCAGGTCAAGCAGGACGGAGTGGTGATCGCCGAAGGCTACGCCGGAAAGGATAAGCTGTTGCCTCTCGTTGCTCGCGCCAACGAACTGGCCGGGGAAATCAACCACATCGAACGTTACGAGATCGGCGGGTTGAACATGCGGCTCGAGCGGATTCGATTGGCTGAACGCGGCTTGGAGCGGAACGTGGATCTGGAACCCGCGGAAGTCCAGCGACGACTGGCCGAATTGCAGGCGGAGCGGGATGAATTGGATCGCCAGTACGAGGGTATCAATGCCCGTCGGCTGGATCTGCTGGCACAGATGCGCCGGGACATCCTGGTGGCTGAGTCCATGGACGGTCGCCGGGTTGAGATCCCTCTGGCCCACGTGGTTCATGTGCACTGGCCCAACGACATGACCCTGGTTCAGAAAATGGGCCATTATGTGACCATGGTCTGGGGATTTCTGAGCGGCTTTCCTCGGGAAGCGAACACCGAGGGCGGGATTTTTCCGGCCATTTTCGGTACCGTGCTGATGGTCATCCTGATGTCCATCGTGGTCACGCCCATGGGCGTGCTGGCGGCGATCTATCTGCGGGAGTACGCCAAGCAGGGGCCTATAGTCCGTCTGGTGCGAATTTCGGTGAACAATCTGGCCGGGGTGCCGTCCATTGTCTTCGGCGTGTTCGGACTGGCCTTTTTCGTCTACTTCGTGGGCGGCAACCTGGACCGGATGTTCTACCAGGACTCCCTGCCCGCACCGACCTTCGGCACGCCGGGGCTGGTCTGGGCCTCCCTGACCCTGGCCCTGTTGACCCTGCCCGTGGTCATCGTTTCCACGGAAGAAGGGCTGGCCCGGATACCCAGCACCATCCGCCACGGCTCCCTGGCTCTGGGCGCGACCAAGGCCGAAACCCTCTGGCGGACCGTGATTCCCCTGTCCACCCCGGCCATGATGACCGGACTGATTCTGGCCGTAGCCAGGGCCGCCGGTGAAGTCGCGCCGTTGATGCTGGTGGGCGTGGTCAAGCTGGCTCCGAACCTGCCCGTGGACGGATATTTTCCCTACCTGCACCTGGAGCGCAAGTTCATGCACCTGGGCTTCCATATCTACGACGTGGGTTTTCAGAGCCCCAACGTGGAGGCCTCCCGGCCCCTGGTCTACGCCACGGCGCTGGTGTTGGTGCTGATCATCATCACCCTGAATCTGACGGCCATCACCATTCGTAACTATCTACGGGAAAAGTACCGTAGCGAGAGCGATTGATTTAGCGATCATGTATCCGGATACGTTCGCTGTCAGCTGCGGCATTGATGAATCGTCGGAACCTTCAACACTGGAAAGAAAATGAGCTCGACAAACAATACGACAAAGTCTCACGGCATTATGAACGGTTTTTTCGCGGATTCCAGCCAGAAGAAAATGGATTTCAGCAAGGAAAGCATCGCTCTGGAAGTGGAAAACCTGCAACTGTATTACGGCAAGGTTCATGCGCTGCAGGACATCGACATCAAGATCCCAAGTCGTCGCGTCACGGCCTTCATCGGCCCCAGCGGTTGCGGCAAGTCCACCTTGCTGCGCTGCTTCAACCGGATGAACGATCTGATCGACATCTGTCGGATCGAGGGCAGCATTGCTCTGGACGGGCGCAATATTTACGATCGGAACGTGGATGTAACCGAATTGCGGCGGCGGGTGGGCATGGTCTTCCAGAAGCCCAACCCGTTTCCCAAGTCCATTTTTGAAAACGTGGCCTATGGATTGCGGCTTCAGGGAGTGAAGGAAAAGAAAAAGCTGGCTCAGGTCGTGGAACATGCCCTGCGCGGAGCGGCATTGTGGGACGAGGTCAAGGACCGGCTTCATGAGAACGCTTTCGGCCTGTCCGGAGGACAGCAGCAGCGCTTGGTGGTCGCCCGGGCCGTGGCAATTGAGCCGGAGGTGATTCTCCTGGACGAACCTTGCTCGGCCCTGGATCCCATTTCCACGGCCAAGATCGAGGAGTTGATCTTCAACCTCAAGGAAAAATACACCATCGTCATCGTCACCCACAACATGCAGCAGGCCGCGCGGGTCTCCGACTACACCGCCTACATGTATCTGGGGAAACTGATCGAATACATGGACACGGTCTCCCTGTTCACCCAGCCCAAGGAAAAAGCCACAGAAGACTACATCACCGGCCGCTTCGGCTGATCCCAAGATGTATCGATCATCGAAAGTAGCCAAATAACCAACAACCTTTGAATCACAGGATGGTCATGAGCGCTCACGTTGATTCTTTCATGCCGCAAAAAGATTTGATGATCCTACGGATGCGCGGGAGCCTGGCGAGTGAATCATGACAGGGATTGCCCATGTCGCTCAGCATCCATCAGCGCCTGTACGTAAGCCGTCCGCTCCGCGGGGCTCAAGGGCTTCTTCGGCTGCCCGGCCTCGATCAGGTCGATGCGAGCGTTGAGACCGGCGCCATTTGCAATCTGTATCGCGAGACCGGGACGGGCGTTCAACTCGAGGATCAACGGGCCGCGGTCGTGATCGAGTACCACGTCGACCCCCAGGTAGCCGAGCCCCGTGAGTTCATAACAGCCGGCCGCCAGTTCCAGCAGTCGGTCCCATCCGGGGATCGCGATACCTGAAATTTCGGCGCCCGTGTCCGGATGGTGTTCGATGATGTCGTTGTGCCAAACGCCGTGTCCGGTGAGCCCTGTCGTGATGTCGATTCCGGCGCCCACCGCGCCCTGGTGAAGGTTGGCCTTGCCGTCGGAGGTCCGCGTGGGCAGGCGTACCATCGCCATTACCGGGTAACCCCGGTACACCACCGTTCGGATGTCGGGCACTCCCTGGAAACTGACGTTGGTGAACAGGGGGTCGAACTTGACGCGGTATTCGATCATCGCCTTGTCGGGTTGTCCACCGAGACTGTACATGCCGCTCAGGATGTTGGACACATGGTGTCCCAAACCCTCTTCGTCCTCAAGCAATCCGCTGACCTTGCGAAAGCGCTTTCCCATCCGGCCGGTGATTACCAGGATGCCTTTTCCTCCGCTGCCGTGGGCCGGCTTGATCACAAAATCCTCGCGGTCAGCAATGATCTGAGGCAGGCGGCGGACGTCGTGGTTGGTCTCGACAACTCCATAGAGCGCGGGGACCGCTATTCCCGCTTTCAGGGCGAGCTCTTTGGTCAGCAGCTTGTCGTCGACCAGCGGGTACTGTTTCCGCGGATTCAGTCGAGAGATCATCCGTGCGTTTCGCTCGTTCATTCCCACAATCCCGAGCTGCCGCAGTTCTCGCGGGGTGATGAACCAAGTCACGGACTGGCTTTGCCCGCAAGGGCGCGGAAGCGGATCAACTCGGAGAGACGGTAGCCCTTGTAGCGGCCAAGGAGCAGGGTCGCGGCCAGCACGATCAGAAGCAGCTCAGGGAACACGAAGATCAGGTGTTCAATGTACGGGTTGATCATCAGCAGATAGCTGATGATCGCGGTACCCATGCTGCCCCCCCCCTGACGGATCGCGTCAGCGGCGCCATTTTCCTCCCAGATGACGGACATCCGCTCGATGGTCATCGCCAGGATCACCATTGGGAACAGCGCGACGGCAAGTCCATGCTCAATACCGAGTTGGTGGCTGACGATGCTCAGTATCAGCATCAGAATCACCACAATGATCACCACCGCTGCGAGTCGCGGCACCAGCAGCAGTTTCAGGTGTTCGAGGTAGAAACGGATTGCGAGCCCCAGCGACACGATCAGCGTGAACAGGATCACGCCGCCGAGGAGCTCGGTTTCGCGAAATGACAGCGCGATCAACACCGGCATGAACGTTCCGAACGTCTGCACGCCGACCACGTTGCGCAGCAGTACGATGATCATCGCTCCGAGCGGAACCATCAGCAGCACGCGATACATATTCTGGGTCTGGACAGGAAGCCCGAGCAGGGAAAAGTCCGCGATGCGCGAATCCACCAGCTTTGCGCGCAACTGTGCGGCGTCCACCGCGCTTTGGAAGTTGCGGGTGACGGCAAAGCTGACTTGTGCGTTACGGGCGCGGCTCAGTTCCACAGGTTCCTGGTCGCCGTACCACCACACGAGGAAGTTGGCGGGATACCCTACGCTGCCGTCCGTGGGGCTGATCGGTACCCACTCCCGCGTGTTGTGAACCTCGAGCCAGGTCCGCGGCTGCAGGTCCCGGGACCGATCGGCCAAGTGCAGGCCGTGCGCCATCCGTGCCGGGATGCGGGCGCCGGCGAGCAACTGGATTGCCGCCCGGACGCGCTCCCGATCATCGCTGTTGGCAGAAACGAAAAGAGAGATCTTCTCATCCGGTGCTTGAACCATGTCGCGCATGAGTACGGTGGCGAAACTGGTGATGTCTGCCGAATGCTCACGGATCCGCTGGACGATCGCGTTCGCCGCCGAGGCGTACGGTTCCTCAAGTCGAGGGAGGTCGGCGGGCCCCGGGAACTCGGCTTGTGGGCGCAGGGAACGTTTCAGCTCAGAGACCGTGGTTCGATAATAGACGACTTGGCGCCCGCTCGGACTGCGGGTCGTCCAAATCGCTTCGCGGTTATCTCCTTGTAAACCAGTGGTGAGGCCGTAGCCGCGGGACACGAAGTGCTCGTCGAGCAGCCCGAAGCCGGGTGGTTGATGCGGAATGAGCAGGCGAGCCGTGACGGCGCCGCCGGTGGGCTCGAACGCGAACCTGGCTTCCACCAGCCAGTTGTCGGTGATCTGGGCTGGCAGCACCGGGAAGCCGTAATTCCTTGCCTTGTGCTGGAATATCCCCAAGCTGGCAGCCGCGAGAGCCAGAATCAACAGCGGCAGATGTAGTCGTTTCATGCCTGGGGATCGAAGTCGTCGGCATCGGATTCTTCGGGAACATCGGACGCCGGCAAACAGTTAGGGCGGTGCAGAAATGTCTCGGCGGAATCCACCAGGATGATGCCTCTCATGTGATTCCTCCCGACAAGTGCCTGATAAAGCAGTTGAGTGCGGTCGATCAGGCTCATTTCCTCTTCCCGGTAATGCGGCCCGATGCAGAGGCCGATCGATACAACGGGTCGGCGCTGAAAGTCACCGTCGTGACGCACGATGCGTATGTGGCGGATGAGGGGCCGTTCGATGCGCACGAAGTTCTCCGGATCTTCGGGATCGATGATATCGAACGCGATCCACCGCTTGCCGTCACGCCGGAAATACTGCTTGTTGAGCGCATTCAGAGACGAGATGGTGGCGCCGGTGTCCATTCTCGCCTTCAGCGAGATGCCTTCCGGCAGGACCTCGATCCGCTCGATCCATCCGTGAATTGTGCGGACGTCCGTGTCGTCTGCCTGCGCTACGCCGGTCAACAACAGGCAAAGCAGCAGGGCCACGGGAAGGATTGGGAAACGCATGAGCTCCTTAAGGGCGCCAGCCGCACGAGGCTGACAAGGTTTGACCATTAATTTTTATTTAAGCTGATTCGTCGATTCGGCTCAGCCGCTTTCATCTGGGCGGCGTATATCCGGTCAGGCTCAGGCCCGCAAGAGGCCGTTCGGCCCGAGCCAAGAGTCGAGGTGGATGGTTTCCGAGGATAAGAACCTGCCCCCAACTTGAAACGCAATGCCCTGGCCGCGGGCACGAAGCTGGGAATGATTCGTGCGGTACGTTGCCAGGGCATAGAGCTAGTCAGGAATCATGCAGAAGGCTTTGCGCTCTGGAACGCATGACTTCCTCGGGCAGGATGCCGTTGACTGCAAATGGCACATATTGACGGCAGTCCGTTGGCCGAGGAACGGGATCCTGAATAGGAATAGCGATCTGCTCTCCATAGTGCCGGAACGCTTGTTCTCAAAGTCATGCCGGGAAGAGAATGGGCAGCAGCCAGACGCAGACGATCAGGGAAATGAGGGTCAAGGGTACGCCCAGTTTCATGTAGTCCACGAAACGATAGCCGCCGGGGCCCATGACCAGCAGATGGGCCGGATGGGACAGCGGACTGGCAAAGCTGGACGAAGCGGACATGGCCACGGTCATCATCAACAGATGCGGCGAAATGCTCAAACTTTCGGCAGCGGTCAAGGCCACCGGCGCCATTAAAACCACCAAGGCAGCGGTGGGGATGACCTGCGTCCCGAGGACCGTGATCGTAAAAAGCGCCGCAACCACCCACCGCGGCCCATAATCCCCGATCACGGCAATTAACGCCTCGGCCCCCAATTGGGCGGCTCCGGTGTTCTCCACGGCAACGCCCAAAGGCAGCATGCAGGCAATCAGAAACACCACCTTCCATTCAATGGCCCGGTACGCTTCTTCCATGCTCAGGCATCTCATCAGGACCATCAGGGTAGAACCGGTGAGTGCGGCGATGGCGATGGGCAAAAAACCGAAAATGGCGCTGAGAATCACGGCCAGCATGATGCCCGCGGCAATCGGCGCTCGTTCCAGGCGCGGCGCCTGGGCCGCAGCCTGATCAAGCACCAGAAAGTCCGGGTTGCGGGCCACGGCCTCCAGGCTGCTCCGTGGTCCATATACCAGCAGCGCATCTCCGAATTGCAGGGGTATCTCTTGCAATCCGTCGCGGTAGGCGCGGCCTTTACGCCAGATCGCCAGCACGCTGACTCCGTATTGATCGCGAAACATCAAATCGGCCAAAGTCCGACCTGCCAGAGTGGTCCTGGGGGAAAGGAGAACCTCGGTCACGGTAACCTGCTGGGAATCCAGGTCGGCAAGCAGACCCGGATCTTGTTTTTCAATGGTCAGGTCCTGCAGCCCCGCAAGCACCTCAAGGTCTTGCTGGGAACCTTGCAGCACAAGCAGATCCCCAACCAGTATTTTTTCATGGGGCAACGGCATGCAGATCATGCTCTCACGCCGGACAATGCTGACCACGGTCAATCCAAAAGCATTGCCCAGCCGGCTTTCCACCAGATCTCGATCCGCCAGAACAGAACCCTCCGGAACGCGCACGGCCGACAAATGGAGTTTACCGTTGAGCAATCCCCGCGACTCCCCCGGGTCCGTCCGCAACTCCCCGACAACTCCCTGGCGAACAAGGTCGTCCAGGGATGTCTGCTCTCCTTGCAAAACAAGACGATCGCCAGCGGCAAATCGATGCCGGTGGGGATCCCCGACCTCCACTCCATCGGCGCTATACAACGCCAATACCTGAACCCGGTGCTCCCGTCGCAGTCCGCTCTGTCCCAAGGTCAACCCCAACAAGGAAGATTTTTCAGCGACCCGGCCCTGGACAATGACCATCCGCTCGCAGACCAATGCATCGAGGCGGTTCAACGGCTCTACCAGAAGGTGTTGACTGCCGTGAAAACGTTGCAGCTGCTCAGGTTGCCCGTGAACGACGATGATGTCCCCGGCTTCCAAGACATCGGTGGGTCTGGGAGCGAGCATCAGCGCTCCTTTTTTACGCTGCAAGGCCACAACTGTCAGAAACAATGCGGAACCAAGCCGGCTTTCAGCCAGAGTGCGGCCATCCAAAGGGGACCCTTGAGGAATACGGATGGTGAAGATGTGCGTGTCCATCTCATAGGAGCTTCCAAGAGACGTGCCGAGGGCGCCCTTGTTCTCCGCGCCGGGAGCGTGATTCGGCAGCATCCGGCGACCGATCAGCACGACAAAGATGATGCCCGCGACGACGATGGCCGCGGTTATCGGCGTAAAGTCCAGCAGCGCGAAAGGGGCGAAGCCCGCGTTGCGCAGCGCGTCCGTGGCCAGAATATTGGGAGGGGTTGAAATGCCGGTGAACGGTCCGCCCAACAGGCAGCCCAGGGCCAGGGGCATCAGCAGTCGAGACGGCGGTCGGCCGCTACGCCGGGCCAGTTCCATTGTCGCGGGCAAAAGGATGGCGGCCACGGTCACGGTGTTGATCAAGGCGGACAAAATGCTTGCGGAAACCATCAATGCGACGATGAGCGCGGCTTCGCTGCCTTTGGCAAAACGTTGCAGCGGCAATCCGAGCTGATGCGCAATCCCCGTACGCGTCAGACCGGCGGAAAGGATGAACATGGCCCATACGGTAACCACGGCCGGACTACTGAATCCGGCCAAGGCCTCCTGAGGTGAAACCAGACCGCTTAACGCCAGAGCGGACAAGACCATGAGCCCCACCAGGTCCACGCGCAGCCTGCCGCTGATGAACAACCCCAAAGCCGCGATGATGATCACGGCGAGTATGAACAATTGCATCGTCACAAATTATTCCTGAGCAGAAATCTGGTTCATGGAGACCGACAAGCTTAAGTCTCTCTCCGTAGCTTTACTGTTTCAAATCTCGCCTAGTGCCGTTGCGATCAAGCCTCTCTTGATGCGAAGACCAGGCGGTAGGCTGCCGGGAAGATGATCAGGGTCAGGACCGTGGAGGCCAACAGGCCGGAAATCATGGCCGAGGCCAGGGGCGGCCAGAAGGTCGAGGAACTGACCGCCAGGGGCAGCAGCCCGGCCACGGTGGTGCCCGTGGCCAGCAAGATCGGCCGGATCCGCCGAGCCACGGCCTCCCGGACCGCAGTCCGCACGTCCGCGCCCTCACGACGTTCCCGTTCGATCATCTCCAGGAGCACAATGGCGTTGTTCACCACCACTCCGGCCAGGGCGAACGCGCCTAACATGGACATGAAGCCAAAAGGTTGATTGTTCAGCAACAATCCTGGCACGATGCCCACAGCCGCCAGGGGTACGGTCATCAGAACCAGGGCTACGCGTCTGAAGGAGTTGAACTCCGCCAGCAGTACGCCAAACAGCAGTAAAAATCCGATGGGCAACACGGTCATTAGGGCCATGTTCGCCTCTCCGGCGCTCTCCGCTTCTCCACCAAAGGCAATTTCCACGCCTGGGGGCAGTTCCAGTTCGCTCAGCCCGGGTTGCAATGCCTTCATAACTTGGCTGTAGGTTACGCCGGCGGCGAGCTGGGAGGAGACGGTCACCACTCTTTTGCCGTTGCGGTGGTTGATCGCCGCGGCGACCCAGTCCAGCTCCTGCCTGGCAAGGCTCCCCATGGGCGTCAGGTGTCCCTGGGCCGTACGCAGGTCAATGGCCGCCAAAGCCTCGATATCCAGGTGTTCGCCTTGGGTGGTCCGAATGAAGATCGGTATTGGATCGTCGTCCAAGTACAGCTCGCCGATTTCCAGGCCTCGGGTTCGCCCCAGAAGCGTTCGGGACACGTCTTCGCGGCTCAGGCCATGGCGTCCGGAGGCTGCATCGTCGATATGCAGCCGGATGGTTGGGGACCCTGGACTCATATCGTGGCGAACGTCCCTGGTTCCGGCAATGCCGGTCAGGAGTTCGGCCACGCCCATGGCAGCGTGATGCAAATCCTGGAAGTCGTCGCCGAACAGTCGAATTTCTACTGGAGCCTGGACTGGAGGTCCCTGTTCAAGTTTTCGGTTGACGACCTCCACTCCGGGCAACAGCCGTGCGGCCACGGAAGCGACGTGATCCAAGAGGGAGTCAACGTCCTGGATATGTCTGGTCTCAACGATAAGCTGGGCAAAATGGGGGCTGAAGGGCGTGAGAATAATGTTGTAGTAGAACAAGGGCGCCCCGCTGCCCATGAAGCTGGTCGCGCGAGTCACGGATTCCTTCTCCAACAGGGAGTTCTCCATGATCCTGGAAGCCTGCTCCGTGGCCAGAAGATGAGAGCCTTCCGGCAGCTTCAGATCCACGACAAACTGGTTGCGATCCGCGGAGGGAAAAAATTGCTGCTCCACCCTGGTGCCGAGCATCAGCACAATGCCCATGAGCAGCAGGGCCATGAAAACGACCGATTTGGAATAACGCAGGGCGAAATCGGCCAGACCGTAGCCCATGCGGACCAGATTGGATTCCCGGCGGGGCGGGGAAGGTTTGAGGAACTTCCGGCACAGCACTGGAGTGATCAGCATGGCGTAGCCGAAACTGACCGTCAGGCAGAGCATGATGACAACAGGGATGGTCCGGGTAAAATCAGCCGTAACCCCCTGGGAAATGAACATGGGGACGAACGCGGCCAGGGTTGTTGCCGTGGCTCCAAGGAGCGGGGTGGCCAGTTCCCGAACCGCCTCCAGCGCGGCGTCCGTGCCCGATGCGCCCTGGTCCATGCGGTACTGGACGTTCTCGGCCATGACGATGGCGTTATCCACCAACATGCCCAGGGCCATGATAAAGGCGGCGATGGAAATCTGGTGTAGCACCCCTCCGCCCCAGGCGAAAAGGGTCAGGGAGGAGAGGATCGCCAGAGGGATGACGGCGGTAACCACCAGGCCCATGCGCGGCCCCATGATCAAGATCAGCATGCCGGACACGATCATCATGGCGCTGAGCAGGGCGCGATTCAGGTCCGATATCCGTTGCGCGGTATGATCTGGCTGAAAAGAAACTTCATGAATCTGCAGTGGCGCGACGTCCTCACGAGCCGCTTGCAGCGCGGAGCGGACTTCCCTTCCAAAGGCGACCAGATTACTGTTTTTCTTGGGCGTGATGGCCACGCCCACGGCCATTTTCCCGTTGAAACGCATCCGTGACGTGCCCGGTTCAAGAACTCCGTGACGCACCGTAGCCAAGTCCTGAAGCAGGATGGAGGCCCCGGAAGGCAGAATAACGGGAGTCGAGGCAATTTCCGAGACGGATTTAAACTCGGAGAGCGGACGCAGGCGCACGGTCATGCCGGCCAGCTCAATGGAGCCTCCAGGGATGATTCGATTGCGGGCGGCCAGTTGCGCGGCCAGTTGATCAGGGCTGATCCCGATCCGTCTGGCAGCAGCGTCGTCCATCTGGATGACCACCTGCTCTCCGGGGTCCGCCACCAGATTGACCTTGGAGACCGCAGGAAGCCGCGACAGGTGGTCCTTGGTACGCAGGGCCGCGTTGCGCAGTTCCAACAAATCGGCGGATCCGGTAACGGCCAGGACGACCGCGTCCGGTTCTTGAATTTCCCTGTTCAAAAGCGGGGGTTCAGCGCCGGATGGAAATTTGCCTCTGGCCCTTTCCAGAGCCCTGCGCACCTCATCCCAGGTCTGATCGAAATCTCGGATGCGGCCACCCAATTCCACTTCGAGCACTATCATCTCGTCAAAGGCCGTGGCATCGATGATCCTGACCTCATCCACCTCGATCAGTGCGTCTTCAATGGGCTTGAGTATTAAGCGCTCCATGGTCAAGGCATCCGCGCCCGGAAACGAGACCGTCACCTGCCCCCAATAGTCCGGCAGGAGAGGGTCTTCCTGGCGGACCATGGTCATCCAGAGCAGAGCCCCGGTCAGGGACAGCACCAGAGCCATGGTCAGGAACAATCGTCCCCGGTCCAGCAGGGCTTGCGCGATGTTCACGGCGCCACATCCACGGACTGGCCGTCCGTGAGGATGGTCTGGCCGTGAACGACCACCAGGTCTGCTCCGACAATGTCGCCGGTCACGATGACCTTGTCCGCGCTGAAGCCCTCAAGGCCAACGAACACTTGGCGCGCCCGTCCGTCGGTCAGAATGAACAGGCTGGGCCGAGCACCACCTGGATTGATCACTGCGGACAACGGGACAGCAAAGGCGGGCCGGGATTTTACGTCCAGGACCAGTTCCGCGGTCATGCCCGGGACAAGCCCTGATTCCGATTCCAGTTCCACCACTACGGGAAAAAGTCGGCCTGACCCTCCCGCAGCCCGGGCCAAATGGGCGATTCTGCCGTTGACCCGGACATTCCCGGCAAAGGGCAGGGTCGCATGGACACTCTGCCCGGGTTCCAGGCCAATGATAATGTTTTCCGGTACCTCCACCTCCAGCTTCACCCGGTGATCATCCTGCAACTCCAGGACTGGTCGACCCGGATCGGCCCATTCGCCCGGCTCGAGGTAAACCGCGGTCACGACCCCGGAAAAAGGCGCAAGCAACCAGGATTCGTCCCGGCGTCGCAGCGCTTCGGCCAGCTGAGCCGTGGCCCCGGCCAAAGCTGCCTGGAGTTGATCCATCAACGCCGTGGCTTGCTCGGCCTGTCTGGCTTCGACCACGTTGTCCGAACTCAGGCGCGAAAAGCGCAGGTGGTCTCGTTCGGCCTGACCCAACTGCACCGTCAGCTCGGCAGCTGCAGCCTTGGCCTGGTCAACGGCATTGTCGAATTCCCGCAATCCGAGATTTGCCAGGGCCTGATCGGCCTGGACCCGATCGCCCACTTGCACCGGTCGGGAGGTGATTTTTCCAGGGACGGTGAAGGACAATATGGCTTGCCTGTACGGCTGGGTGATGGCCGTGAAGCGTGACTCACGGGTCACGCTTGCAACAACCACGGGGTCGACATGAACTTTTGCAGCATATTTGGGTTCCGCGGCCATCGAGATGGGTTCCGGCCTGAACGTCAGGACCACCGCACCGGCCATCAGTGCCAAGCCAAGGAGAACAGAACAGATCATACGAAAACGCATTGACTTCTCTCCGAAATGTTTAAATACGAGTGATTACTCAAGATGTTGAGGCCCATAGCATCATACTTGTTCTTCTGCCCCATAAAACCGAATCGTATTTCGACCTGCTGCTTTTGCTTGATACATGGCCTTGTCGGCGCATTTCAGAATGTCCTCGGCGCTGTCTTCATGACCCAGAAACACAAACACGCCAATACTCGACGAACAATGGCATTCAATGATGCTCTCTGTCTCATCCGCGCGTGTGGCGTTCAATTTGTAGACATCGGATAGCCTAACGCGGATCTTTTCTGCAACGACCCTGGCATGGGCGATGGATTTCGTATGATCCGCAACCAGGTCGCCAAACATCACCACGAATTCATCACCACCAAAGCGTGACACGGAGTCCATCTCGCGCACACAGCCTTTTAATCGATTTGCAGCTTCAATCAGCAAGAGGTCACCCACAAAATGCCCGTGTTTATCATTTAGCGGCTTGAAGTTATCCAGGTCGACAAACATCAAGGCGCCATGGTGTCCAGTGCGCTTGCTGGCTACCAGCGCTTGGTTTAAGCGCTCAATGAGCAAGCGGCGGTTGGGGAGTTGGGTCAGCGGGTCATAGAACGCCAGTTGCCGAATCTGGTCCTGCATCTGTTTACGCTTGGTGATTTCCCGAGTGATGCCGTGAAACCCGGTTAATTTTCCGTGCTCGTCCCGCACAGCCTTTGAAAAGACCTCTCCCCAAATCACGCTGCCGTCCTTGCAGCGGTGGGGGGCCTCGAAGGTAACAAAGCCAAGGGGATTGCCTTCCCGCTCAGCTTGCTGCCGCTTGCGTATGGCTTCGGTGACGATGGCGATGCCTTCTTCATTGAATAATTCAAAAACATGACGACCGACTACCTCTTCTGCCTTGTATCCGCGAAGGCGCTCGTCAGATGGGCTGATGTAGGTGATGCGAAATTCGCTGTCAGCCCGCCAGAGCACATCCATGGTGTCTTCCGTGAGGAGCCGATAGAACGCCTCTCTTTCATTCAGCGTCCGGGTACGCTCCTCAACCATGGTTTCGAGTACCTGGTTGTGCTCCTGCAAATTATTGAGTGGATAGACCTCACCATCCTGCACCAGGTGATAGGGAACCGAAATGCCGCTGTGGACTATTTTCCAAGCCTCGTCTTCAAGACGAAAGATCAGAACCAGTCGCGCAACCTCTCGCGAAAGAACACGCTCGGGAACCGGTAGGTGGATGTTGAAAAAAGCGTTTACAACGACGACATTCTCACTCAAGTCCTGCATCGCGATATCGCGCATTTCGATGCGTATGCGCCCTGGAACCTCGGAAAAATCCTGCAGGATGATTTTGCCCCACTCGTTGCGATCCGTGACCAGAACACTTCCGCCGACGGTGTAACCGCTGAAGCTTTCACTGAAGAACGTTGTCAGTCGATCATCGCGTGAGGCGTAGAGCTCAATGTACTCGTCAAACAGCTCGCGAATTTTATGATGGCGTTCCGGATGAAGCATGATGGATTTCATGGGAATACTCATTTATAACAAAAATAATATTAAGACGTACATGTACCACACGAACTGACCGATGGCAGCACCAATAAAGGCATTCTAAGGCAATTATAAGGCCTGTAGATGTCCTTTACTCTATTAATTCAATGGACTGCTTAGGTCCGCCCTAACTATGGAAACGATCGGTCTCGACAAAGATGAAGCGACCATACTGGCGGCACCGACTTCGGATCGTTCCGCGCTCATGGAGCGCCTGCGGCACGGCCTGCTCAGGCAGGGCGAGGATATGCCGTATTCCGTACAAGAAGCTTTGTTCTCGGTCACCAGCCTCTTCGAGCGCACCATCTGGTTGCTGAGCCGATACCTCGCCCTGATCGCGCCACCAACGCTCCCGACGTCGCTCGGGATCAGGATCATCAATCGTAGCGCAACCGAGGCATCTCAGGCGCCACAACCCAGCCGGACAAGCAGTTTTTGGGAAATAAGCTTATTATGCACGTCCCGTACTGTACTGTTCCTGCTCGTTCAGGTGTAACCAGCAGTCCATCAACATTGCGCCCTGATGACTGATAACAATCAACTGATAACAGCCGCAAGCCGCTTCATCGAATACACCCCATCCACCCCGCCAACCGGCGTGAACCTCCTTTCATCCTTGGAATCCAGCAGGTGCTTTACCTCGTCGAACACCTCGGACACGAACTCTTTGGAGCCGATGATGCCGGAATCAGTAAAATACCGGCAACGGTGGCGGGAGACGTCGGTGCGGGAGAGGTTCAATCCGTATGGGTTTCATCTGATGGCTCATTGGGGATCTGTGCGCAGTGCCACACTGCCACAATCCAGACGGCATTATCTTTGACCCGGTAGAAAAACCGATAGGGTGTAACGATGACCTCGCGAAAGTGGATGTCTGGAAACTCAGGAAGGGTCCGCCCAGATTCGGGATGGTCGCGGAGGCGGCTGAGGACCTTCTCAGCCTTTTGCCGAAAAGAAATCGCCGCGGACGGTTTGTCGCGACGGATATAGGCTAATACTTTCAGAAACTGATCGCGGGCTGATGGGGTAAAAAGGATCTTCATTGTTGTTCTGCCAGCAAGGCATCGGCTTCGGCCATTACTTCTTCTAAGCTGAAGCCGGCCCCTGCCTCGATTTCCTTCTCGCCGCGAGCAAGCAAGCGCAGAATTTGGAGTTCATGCTGCGTATTCTCATACTCTTTCATGCTGACCATTACGGCTGCAGCTCTTCCGCGCTGTGTGATGAACAGGGGTTCGCGGGAAGTGGATATACGCCTGATGACACCGCTGACGTCCTGGCGGAGATCGGAGATAGGGATAATTTTCGGTGTTTTTTGCATTGGGTGTACCTCCTTTTGTACGTCTAAGAGTATCAGCTGGAGGCAGGTGACGCAACGAGGTTTTTTTCGGCTAACGCTGCTAGTCAGCCGCGCGGCTTTTTGCGTCGGCTGAATTAGCCTTGTTGGAATGCACGGACAGCCTAGAACGGATGTCCCACGATGATGGCCATTCCATGCGCCGACGCGATTGCTTGTTATTCACCTGTATCGGACTCGACCGCGCACACCGCTTCGGGCGCGCACCGAACAAGCGACTGTCGCACCTTTAATGACCCAGAGGGACACATCGAGAGGCTTTTTCGGGAAAGAGCGGGTGAATGGGGTAGAAAGCAGAACACCGTGACGGATCTTATTCAAGATCAAACGCCATGCGAAGAGAGCACCAAACCCAACATCAGAGCTTCAGGTTGGTGAAGCCGCGGCCGCGCAACTCCTCCATCAGCAATATGGAAGCGGTCATCACGGTCTTGGACGTTTGTGGAACCAGAGGACAAAAAGATGCTGGTTTAGCGGCGATTATGTCGAACCCGGCATGAGGGGCCGTATGGTGCAAATCGTCATATGGACGGCATCCCACCTATACTATATTCAACCTCGGTCGCAGGCCTTTCACAGCGGCCTTGCTGACGTCATCAAAGCCTCGGCGGGGACGACGTTTGCTTATCTCATGGAAGATTTGAGGTCGGGTGGTTTGGTACTTCGTATTTTCGTGCATCATGAGCGTTGAATTAGTAAAACAATAGAGGATGCCATGCAGCAGCACACCGATGTCGTTTCAATTGACTTCCCTTCCAAGGCGGCCTTGATCCCTGTAATCGGGACCACGATCCGGGAATATGCAACGCTGGCTGGGTTCTCGGTAATGGATGCCGAACGTCTTTGCCTCGCCTTCGAAGAAGCCGCTTCTTATGCCATCTCATTGGGTTTCGGGCGAGAGGATGACTTGTTGCGGCTCGGATTGTTCCGCACCACGATCGGCCTTGAGATGGTTGTCCGCTCCAAAGGTCTGCCCCTGGAGGATGAGGCGCTCCCGACCTTCGATCCGCAACGGTTCGCGGTCGCCGGGGACGACACCGGGCTGCACTCTTTTCTTGCCCGGCAAATGGTTGACGAGGTGACGTTTTCTTTACTGGAGGGTGGAGAGCGGGAGATCCGCCTCGTCAAGCATGGGGCCGTTCAGGAAAGTGAACAGGACAAGGGAGAGGAAAAGAGGGCACTGTCGCGGAAGCCTTCCACCAGTCCGCCCACGCGTCGGACATTGACCAGCCACGCCGTTCGCCTGGGCAAGCCCGAGGATAGCGAAGGCATCGCGCGGTTGGCATTGCGGGCGCATGGCGCGGTTTTTTTTAATGAAGCGATCTACTATCCAGCCCGGGTTCGCGAGATGCTCGAGCAGGGGGAGATGGTCTCCGTGGTGGCTGAAGCGGCAAGTGGAGAACTTATGGCGCATTGCGCCATGGTGGCCGACACGCCGGGAGCGCGCGTGAGGGAACTGACCTATGCCTTCCTGGATACGCGGTTCAAGAGCCCCGGCGTGAGCGAGGCCGCGTACGCCTTTCTCAGCGAGAGCGCCCGAACGCTGGGTCTTCGCGCGATGTGCGCCCTGGCGGTCACGAATCACATCCATTCCCAGCGCAACCTCCTTCAGCAAGGATTTAAAGAAAGTGCACTGCTTTTGGCGGCCAGCCCGGCCTCCCGGAGTTGGCGGGAAAAGGACGGGCATGATCCGGGGCGCATCGCCAGTGTCGTGTTCGTCAACTATCTGCACGGAGACGACGAGGCACTTCTCCACGTTCCGGACAGGCACCGCCCCATGGTCAGGCAAATATTCCAGCATCTGGGGAGAACATCTCGCTTTGCCGATGTTTTGAAGCGCGGTCTGCCTGAAGGCCCCGCGCAGATTTATTCGGAATCCGACTTCAAGGAAGAGTGGACGTGGATCAGCGTCGTTGAATACGGACACGACATCCTGAAACACGTGGGCGACCAGTTGGCATTGTCTTGCGGGCAGGGAATCCCGGTCGCGCACCTCGAGCTTCCCTTGGCGGACCCAGCCACCGGCGCGGTGGCCGATCTTGTTGAAAAAATGGGGTTCTTCTTTGCCGGAGTCGGCTTGAACGAAGATGGCGGAGAGGTTCTCCTGCTTCAGTACCTGCATGGCGTGGACCCAGACTACGACTCCATCCACCTTGCCTCGCCCTGGGGCCGAGAACTTTTGGAGTATGTGCGCGCCGTGGACCCCCGCACGTATTCTGAACCGCGTCCGTGATCGGACTTGGACAAGAAGGGCAAATCTACATCGAAATCCAAATCGCGATCGAAATCGAAATCGAAATCGAAATTTGAATTGGAATTAATAAAATGCTGTTATCATCCCGTAATTACGTCATCTTCTTGGACATGGCGTTCGATTTCGATCTCGATTTCGATTTCGATACCGATTCAGATGGCGGGTGGGGGCGAGAACAAATCTGCCTTGTTCGGACACGAAGAGGAACGCCAGGGGGGGATATCAGGGGACGAAACGCATCAGCACACTGATTTTGTTGAAAGTGATACGCTCACGAAACTGTTTTCTATTTTTCCTTCCAATGACTCCCGCATGGACTGGATGACCTGCTGGACTTCGCCAACGCGTTGGTCGGGGTCAAATTCCAGAAAGATTTCAATGAGAACCCGCCCTCCCGTTCTCCGCGAGCGGACACCGTGAAAATGGACATATTCATGATAAAATCTCGCCAGTTCACGGGTGATGATGATCTGGTATTTTTCTTCGAGAGTCCTGTCCAGGAGGTCGAAGAGTGAATTTTTGATCAGCCCGTAGAAGGAATAGATGATGACGCCGCCTAATGCGAGGGATATGACGGGATCGATATAGAGCGACCATGCGTATTCCCGCAGAAGAATCATGGCCAGCAGGCTGACCAGTATCCCGCCGGCGATGACCGTGTCGGACATGGGCACCCGCCATTGAATGTCCGTAACCGGAGAAGGGATCCTTTTGTGGATCCGATAGTTGCGAATCCAAAGATAGCCGCTTAAAACCATGGATACCAACATGACCACGGCTCCCATGGCCAGGTGGCCGGGATCAAGAGGAACGGGCGAAACAAGCCGCCCTATGGACGTGTAAAGTATGTACCCGACGGAAAGCACAACAAACCAGGCGCCGATCACGCCAATGAGATTTTCGATTTTGCCCGCTCCGTAGTCAAAGTTGGCGCCCATCCCTTTTCTCATTTTGTGAAGAATGAACAAGAGCATGGCATTGGCGAAAAAAACATTGAAATCGCCGAGAAGATCCGCATAAAGCGTCATGGAATTCGCAAAAACGGCAACGACGAGGGTCGGCCCGAGAATTGCCAGGTCCATGATGACTGAAATGAGAGCTGTTCGTTCCTTCGTGGCGTCGGCGTCGGTGTTGGCTGGCGTGTTCATGTGGGGATGGATACTCCGTAATGTCATTCGGGTAAACCGCCGGCGAAGCGAGGCCGCAAAATCAAGGCAAGGGGGCCTTAGCTGAGTAGTTGCGATGGTGTTTTATTCCGAGTTGCTTCGCCTTAAATAAAAAAGCGCACTCTAAATGGGATAAACGTTTTGACGTTGCACAGACAGGAGAAAGGATGATGACGATGACAATGTCCGTGCCGGGTGGTGACGTGTGGAGCAAGCCCTTGAAGAAGTTGACCAACGCTGAATCGTTGCTTTCAATCATCACCCTCAAGCTGGGACAGTACATGAAACATATTGCAGTGAACGGCAACCCCGGTTCCATCCACGGGAAAGCCTGGCGTTTTTTTTGGGAATACTGTGGTCTGGATGCCTCGGTTCATTTCGCGAAGCATGTGCTCGGGCGCGATCATGTCTCGCCATAGTCCGGAACAGGTTCATTCGCTCTTATCAGAGATTTTGGACAGCGCTCGGATTCAGGCCACATTAAGACTTCGCTTCAGCGGTTGCCGGATCGTGGTGCATGCTGACGATCCGCAAATCATTGCCAAACTTCGCCGTTATTATTCCGAATTTCAGGATTCCGTTCATACGGAGAACATGCAGGACCGGGACCCGGATATCCTGATCACCGCGCTGGAAGGTCCTCCGCTGGAGTTCGACGCGCCCTGGACCGTGAAGCAGCCTGATCCGGGCAAGTCCAGGATCAAGGAAGAATACCTGGACCAGGGCGAAGTACGGATCGTGCTCAAGCGGCTGACCGGGATGCTCTTTCTGTTCGATCAGCGGCGACATGCGGCGTTCGGTCCCTGTCTGGCCAACGAAAATCAGGTGATCAACTTCATCAACAGCCGCTTCATCCAGTGGATGCTGGACCGGAACAGCCTGCTCTGCCACGCCGCCGGGGTGGCAAAGCACGGCAAGGGGCTGGCCTTGGCCGGGTTTTCCGGGATGGGCAAGTCCACCCTTGCCTTGCACATGATGAGCCGGGGCCTGGATTTTGTGAGCAACGACCGCCTGTTGATCCACCGGAAAGACGACAAAATCATGATGCACGGCGTAGCCAAACTCCCTCGGGTCAACCCCGGGACCATTCTGGGCAATCCCTCCCTGTCCGGGATGCTCGATGAAGCCCAGAAGGACGCCTATGCCGGGATGGCGCCGGAGGAGCTGTGGGCCTTGGAGCAGAAGCACGACGTCTATCTGGATGAATGCTTCGGACCCGGAAAAAATTTGAGTTCGTCGAACCTGAACGGCCTGGTGATCCTGAACTGGAGTCCCAAGTACCCGCGGATTTCCCTGGAACTGGTGGATCTGGCTCAGCGTCCGGATCTGTTGGATACGGTGGTCAAATCACCAGGAGTCTTCTTCCTGCCCCGCCCGGGCTGCACGTACCGGTTCAAGCCCGAGGCCTACCTGCGGATGTTCGAGGACTGCGCCGTCTTCGAGGCCAGAGGCGGAGTGGATTTTGATCATGTTGCCAAGGCTTGCATTCACTACCTGGACCAGCAGGAACGGACCTGCTCGGCATAGTGTGGACCGATAAATTTACGTTACACAGAGAGAGAATGGAAGATGACGTTGCCGCGCTGGTGGGGTGGCGTTTCCAAGCGCTTGCTCATGAATACTCGGCTTCATCCATGGCCCGAATTGTTCCGGCAGGGTGTGCTGAATAATTGCCGTGATCAGGACGGTTCCGGTATTTTTTTGGCTGCCAATTATGGACTGCCACCAAATTTGGCTATTGGCAACGTGCTGCAAACTCTTGTGGCGCTTTCTTCCTTTGGTTTAAAGAATGTAATGTCATTACTTGTGTTTATGTTTTGGAATGGCTGTTGCAAAAAAAAAGAATTGCGCGCGTGTATTATTGACATCCCCTGCATACCGTTGCGCTGGCTGAATTTTTCAGGTAATGCCGCACCATCCATTATACCATTTGGCATGAAGGTTAAAGATTCTTCGACCTGTTGTATCGCCATGTTATGAAGCATCATTACCGGCAGTCAGAAAATACTCAGCACACGACAAAGTCCCAACGGTCCTCTCTTACAGCGCGAATCTGATGAACAGATACCTCAAAGTGAATTTCGCAATGACCATTGACGTTGATCCGGCCTTGTTGAACAACATAGCTTCCAGCAATGCCTTGGGCAAAAGGAGAGGATAGTATGAGCGACCTGTTGATGAGAAACATCGCCCTCGTCTCCATGGTTTTTTTCATCGGTCTCTTGTCCTATAATTCCGTACGGAGCGGGGAGCCGAAATTCGTCTGGAATGAGCGGGAATCAATTTCCTTGTGTCAGGAGAAGATTTGCCTGAATGCCGATGACACCAAATTATGCCGGGCTGACCTTGTTCTCATAAATCAGTGCATGGACAGGATGCGTCAGGGGTACGGAAAGTTTGAAAAGACAAACGCCCGTTTCATGGCCAATCAGGAAAACCTCGCGTTGCGTCGAGCTGCCTCTGTTTGTTCCCCTGAGCATTATTGGAACAGCCAGAAAGCCAAGACCTACGATTGGGAAATGGTCGGAAACTGCTTTGACAACATTCGCAGGTGGCACGAAAAGGGCGTCTAGCAGGTATAAAGGCTGGAGTTGGAGTGGGAGTTCATCAAGGCTCGGAGTGGGATGTGAAATGCATGCACTCCTGGTTGATGCCTTTTTCATTTTGAGCCAGGGGCTCGATGAGTGTGACGAAAACATTCTCCCGGACCCCGATCTTCAGGGCTTCGTCGACTTCCGGAACCAGAATGTCTATAGCTTTTGTATACCTGGAGTTCATCAAGTCGCTGACCATCCTGATGCCGAATCCTTCAATATAGACTCTTTTGCCCAGCCATCCCCGCAGATCTCGGGATACGGCTACGGTCCACCCGGGTTTGGGCCGCTGCATGATCGCCGTGTTCTCGATGTCGTCGTTGCATTCTTCCTTACGGGCCGTGTAGGCGGATAGCCGGAGGTAGTGGGTGTTTGCCTTGTGATAGGCATCCAGAATTGCCTTCAAGATGAGAATCTCCTCTTGGGCTTTCTGCAGTTCCAACTTCTGCTCATATATGCAAATAATCTCCGACTCTGCTCCAGCAGTCATTTCCGTAGAGCTTCCGGCCATCGCGGCCATAGCGTAAAACTGCACGAGCATGAAAATTATCGCCGGCAAGGGGTGGCGTGTCATGTCAAACTCCTCCTGCTAATCATAAAATCGGTTCATCACGCATGCCTGGATCATTTTTTCTTGCCAATTTTTCCAGTTTTTCAAGAAAGAGTTCCCATCTGTTCCTTCGGTTTTTCCACTGGACACAGCCCAGAGGCGTAACCGCTTGAATCAGAAGTTTGATTCTCGTGGCAAAGCTTGGCAGAAAAAATGTTGATATTGCTACAATATTTTTTTTATCGATGTTGAAACCGTGAGCTGGAAATTGCCGACAAACCGTGAAAGGCTTTGTTTGGCGAATACAAAATGCCTTTTCTTGCAACCATCATGCCTTCCTTTCTTTGTCCGGCGAGGAATTGGATTGTTGTTTAATTTTAATAGGTTGTTTTGGATTAAGTAATTTTTTTCCAGCGATATGTACAGGATGATTGGACTTAGTCCTGTCACAAGCTTCAACCCATGGCTATTCTCGATCCAGAGAACTCGAGAATGGGCTTTTACGTATCCTTTACATTTGTAGGGAAATGGCTATTTATCGCCTTGCTCCCGCGTGATATGGAATTGAGTCCCTTCTTTCGACGCCTCATTTCGGCTTGCCGCCGCCAGCCCGACAGATCCCTCGAACACCAGAGCCTTTACCTTTTGCCGAAACATCGGCCCGCAGTCTCGTGATCACGCCATTCTGCGAATATACTTTTCAGGAGCTTTAATGAATTTTGATTCTTTCGCGCTGGACAAGCGCATCATGGCGGGCGTGTCTCGAGCCGGTTACCTTGTGCCGACACCCATTCAGGAACAGGCGATTCCGTCGCTGCTCGAAGGCCGCGACGTTCTGGGACTGGCGCAGACCGGCACCGGCAAGACGGCAGCCTTTGCGCTCCCGATTCTGCAGAAACTGCTGAATTTGGATGCGCCCAAGCGTGGTCCCTTGCGCGTTCTGGTGCTGGCGCCGACCCGGGAGTTGGCCCTGCAGATTCATGAGAATTTTGTGGAACTGGGCGGCGAAACCGGATTGCGCAGCGCAGCGGTTTTCGGCGGCGTGGGGCAGACTCCCCAGGTCAAGAACCTGCGCCAGGCTACCATCATGGTGGCCTGTCCGGGACGGTTGCTGGACCTGATGAATCAGGGACTGGCGGATCTGTCCCAAGTAGATACCCTGGTATTGGACGAGGCGGATCGGATGCTGGACATGGGGTTTGCTCCGGATATCCGGCGCATCGTTTCCCGTCTGCCCAGACAGCGTCAGACCATGCTGTTTTCCGCGACCATGCCGGAGGAGATCCGCAAATTGACGCGGGAGTATCTGCAAAATCCCGTGGAGGTGAAGGCCGAAACAATCGGGCAGGAACCGGCCATCTCCCAGGCATTCTATCCTGTTCCGGCGCATCTCAAGGCCCAGTTGCTGGAAGAGTTGCTGCGCACTACGGAACATGAAACCATGCTCATTTTCACCAGAACGAAGCACCGGGCCAAATCTCTCGCCAAAAAACTGGAGAACAAGGGTTGGGCCGCCACCTTTTTGCAGGGGAACATGTCCCAGAATCGGCGGCAGGAGGCCATGGCCGGACTGCGTTCGGGCAAGTACAAGATCATGGTGGCCACGGACATTGCGTCCCGGGGCATTGATTGTCTCCGGATCAGCCATGTGATCAACTTCGACATTCCGGACACGACGGAAAGCTACACCCATCGCATCGGACGCACGGGCAGAGCCCAGCAGACCGGGGAAGCTCTGTCCCTGATCTGCCGTGATGATGATGAGCAGGTCCGCGCCATTGAGCGCAGATTCGGCGGCCGCATTGAACGCAGGACGTTGGAAGGGTTCGACTACAATGCCCCCGGCCAAGCCGAGCCGGAACGTGAACGCGTGCAGCATCGACCCCGGACAAATCGTCCAACCCGCGGCCGGGCCGGCGCGTCCCGAGGGCGAGCTGAAAACAGGGCCGGATAGTCCCGCCGCGCCATCGCCCTCACCTGCCACATGTTAGCCGGATGAACCCAAAGCCTCGATGAACGTCGGGGCTTTTTTTGTAGCTCCTCGATTGCGGGCGCGGAGACTGGTATACAATTATCCAGAGCCCATCGACACTTCCATCCGTTGCTTCAGTTGTTATAATTGTTAAAATATCGCGTCATGTGACATCCTTTGCAAGTCTTTCACATCTTGAGCTTGGGATAATGATGAAACAGAGACATAAATTTTGGAGGTGGATTGCAGGGATCATCCTGCTCTTGATCTTCATGCAGTCGGCGGTATCCGCCGATGAGCAAAGCGGGATTGGGTTGCCGTCCTTTGGCTATGAAATGTTTGTCAAACACGGTTCGATCATGCTGCTCATCGACGAGCACACCGGGGCGATCATCGATGCCAACGAGGCGGCATCGGACTTTTACGGGTACTCTCGAGAGCGGCTGAGAACAATGTCGATCCAGCAGATCAACATGTTCTCACCAGAAGAGATCCGCATGGAGATGGAAGCTGCCGTCCGTCAGGAGCGAAACTATTTCGTTTTCGAACATCGGCTGGCGGATGGACAAACCCGTACGGTTGAAGTGACTTCCTGGCCGATCGAGTTTGGAGAAGAAACAGTTCTCTTCTCCATCGTGCAGGATGTCACCGCGGAAACGATTCTTGCGCAAGCCGTGGAGCGGCAAACACGCATCTTTATGTGGGTGCTGGCTCTGGCCTTTGGCGTTCTTTTAATGATAATCTGCTGGCTCATACATGTTTCACGGCGTCGGAAACAGGTGGCGAAGGCCCTGGATGCTCAGGTCGGCTATTTGAACACCGTCATCAACTCCCTGGACTACCCTTTCTACGTCGTCAACGCACGCACCTACACCGTAGAGCTCGCCAATCAGGCCGCCATGGCCGCGGGCATGCTCCTTGAAGGCAAGACCTGCCATTCATTGGCCCATAATTCTGATGTTCCTTGTCAGGGCATGGAGCGTCCTTGCCCGGTGCTGATCGTCAAGCAAACCGGAAAACCAACGGCCGTGGAACATCTCCACTACGATCAACAGGGCAATGCCCGTGTCGTGGACGTGCATGCCCACCCGGTGTTCAATGATTTGGGAGAGGTCGTCCAGGTGATCCAATACGACATGGACGTCACGGATCGGAAAAGTGCCGAGCTTGCCTTGCAGGAAAGCCAGGAGCGGCTGTACCTGGCGACCAGCGGCACGGGCATCGGGATCTGGGATTATTCGGTCAAAGACGGACACCTCGAATGGGATGATCAGATGCTTGTACTGTACGGAGAGCAACGAAGTGCTTTCTCCGGTTCTCTTGAGGATTGGCGAAGGCATGTTCATCCCGATGACGTGGAACGCACGATGGAGCTTCTCGATTCCGCGTTGAGCCACGACACGACCTTTACCACGGAATTCCGGATCATCCGCGGAGAAACCGCACCGAAAAATGAGCAGGATGAGAATGTCCGCTACCTTGTCGGTTCCGGCCTGGTTCGCAGGGACGCTCAGGGGAATGCGATTCGGGCCGTAGGCATCAACTACGACATAACCGAGCATCGGCAAGCGCAAGCGGAATTGGAGCGCAGCAATCGACAACTCGAAGAATCCATTGAACAAACCAAGCACATGGCCGTGGCCGCCCAGGCGGCCAACGTGGCCAAAAGCCAATTCCTGGCGAACATGAGTCATGAGATCAGAACCCCCATGAACGGCGTGATCGGCATGACCGGGCTGCTGCTGGATACGGAACTGACGGAAGAGCAGCGTACTTTCGCGGAAGGAATCAGAACCAGCGGAGAAAGCCTGCTGTTGCTGATCAACGACATCCTGGATCTTTCAAAGGTTGAGGCTGACAAGCTGAGTCTGGAGGAACTGGATTTTGACCTGCGCAAGATCATGAACGAGACAGCTGAACTTCTGGCGCGCAGGGCCGCCGAGAAAGGATTGGAGATGAATTGCCGGATCTCCGAAGAAATTCCGGAACATCTTCGGGGGGATCCCACCCGGTTGCGTCAGATACTGCTGAATCTCTGGGGCAATGCCATCAAGTTCACCTCCGTCGGCGAGGTGGAGACTACGGTCGTTCTGGAGCGAAAGCTGAAAGAACGTTATTTGCTCCGTTTTGCGGTCAAAGACACCGGCATCGGGATTCCCGGGGAAATGCTTCCCGCGATATTCGATCCCTTTCATCAGGTGGATGCCTCCACTACCCGCAACTATGGCGGCACCGGCCTGGGGTTGCCAATCTCCAAGCGGCTGGTGGAAATGATGGGCGGAACCATGGAGGCGGAGAGCACTCTCGGTCAGGGGAGCACGTTCAGTTTTACCATTATTTTGGGTGAAGCGGCTTCCACGCGAATGGCTCACGAGGAATTCGGCAGCAAGAGCAGGGAACCGAAGATCGCTTCGCTTCGGCCATTATTGGAAATGGGTTCCGGCCAGATGAAAACGCGAATCCTGCTGGCCGAGGACAACCAGGTCAATCAGCTTGTTGCCCTGAA
Source organism: Desulfonatronum thiosulfatophilum (assembly GCF_900104215.1). Classification (NCBI taxonomy): domain Bacteria; kingdom Pseudomonadati; phylum Thermodesulfobacteriota; class Desulfovibrionia; order Desulfovibrionales; family Desulfonatronaceae; genus Desulfonatronum; species Desulfonatronum thiosulfatophilum. The sequence continues at coordinate 99,032 of NZ_FMXO01000012.1, forward strand.
GATCCTGGAACGCCTGGGTTACCGGACGGATGTCGCGGTCAACGGCCGGGAGGCTCTCGATGCACTGGCAAAACAGCCTTATGATCTGGTGCTCATGGATCTCCAGATGCCGGTTATGGATGGAATCGAGGCCGTGAAGCGCATCCGGAAGATTGAAAAAGAGAAGCATGGGCGGGGAAACAACGCGGTGGATTCGCCGCGGGATCGTCAGGTCCTTCATCCGAACAACATCGGCATTCCGGTCATTGCCCTGACCGCGCATGCGATGCAGGGTGATCGGGAAATCTGCATCCAGGCCGGGATGAACGATTACCTGACCAAACCTCTTCATCCGACAACATTGGCGCACATGCTGAACAAATGGTTGGCGCGTCCTGAAATTTTGAAAGACGTAGAACAACCGGGTGTTTCAACTGATATTGTTGAACCGAATCCTGCCGATCCCGATGCTCGGAGGGACCGTCCCGCATTGGGTGCCGTTGTCTTTAACCGAAGGGACCTGCTGTATCGAATCGACCATGATCTCGAGTTGGCACGCAAAATGACCAAAATCTTTCTTGCTGACGTTCCCGGACAGTTGAGCAACCTGCACAAGGCCATTCAAGGAAGCGATGCCGCATCAGTCAGGAAAATCGCCCATAAACTGAAGGGAAGTGCGCAGAGCATGGGATGCACCGGATTGGGCCAAATCGCGGACAAGCTGGAACATGTCGCGGATAATGGCAATATCTCACAGGCGGCGGGATTGTTGCCGGAAATGGAAGCCTGTTTCACCCAGGTCAGGGAAGTGTTGCAAACAGAGTTTACCCGAGGAAAGCCCGTTTCTGATCAGTTTTCTGAACAGAAATCATAAGGAAGGTGTCTCATGTTTGGAAAAAGTATCAAGCTGTTCAAGGTATTCGGCTTTCAGTTCAAGGTTGATCCCAGCTGGATCATCATTGCCGCCCTGGTAACATGGTCTCTGGCCGTGGGATTTTTTCCGCACGTCATCGAGGGCCTGCAGCCGCTGGATTATTGGAAGCTGGCCATAGTCGGAGCCTTGGGGCTGTTTTTTTCGATTCTGTTCCACGAGTTCTGGCATTCCATGGTCGCGCGACGGTTCGGGGTGGAGGTCAGCGGGATCACGCTTTTTATTTTCGGCGGCGTGGCTGAGATGCCTCAAGAACCGAAGACGCCGAAAAGTGAATTCTGGATCGCCATTGCCGGTCCCGCGGCCAGCCTGTTTCTGGCGCTGGTGTTCTACCTGATCTACGATTTCGGCTTCCGGTTCGGCATGGACGAGGCCGTGAGCAGCGTGTTCATGTACGTGGCGCTGATCAATCTGATTCTGGCGATTTTCAACCTCATCCCGGCATTTCCCATGGACGGGGGGCGGATCCTGCGCTCCGCGCTCTGGAGCATCAAGAAGGATCAACGCTGGGCCACCAAAATTTCCACCAATTTCGGCATGGTCTTCGGGCTCGTGCTGATCGGCCTCGGACTGCTGAACATCCTTACCGGGAACATCGTCGGCGGGCTCTGGTACTCCCTGATCGGCATGTTCATCCGCTATGCGGCCCGGAATTCCTATCAGCAGCTGGCCGTGAAGCACGCTTTGGCCGGCGAGCAGGTCCGGACCCTGATGAAACCTCCGGTGACCATTCCCAGCTCCATATCCTTGCAGGAAATGGTGGAAGACTACGTTTATCGTTATCATCACAAGTTTTTTCCGGTACAGGACGGGAAGGATCGCGTTGAAGGATGCATCACCACGAAACAGGTCGGGGAATTGGGAAAAGAGGAATGGCCGCGGACACAGGTCCGGGAGATCATGATTCCCTGTTCCGTGAGCAACAGCGTGGGACCGGACGAGGACGTGGCCGACGTGCTGCGGACCATGAACGCCACTGGCCTGAGCCGGATGATGGTCATGGAAAACGAACGGTTGCTGGGAATCATCTCCCTGAAGGACATCCTGGGCTATTTGACCGCCCGGATGGAACTGCAAGGTGATCGTGGCTTGGAATGATGGCTCGTTCGAGATTCACATGCTGGATAGTAAAATGAATTGAACCGCCCGTTTCGCTCAAGGCGCCAGGAAAAAATATCTGGAAAGCAGGGAAAATGCTGTTTTCAAATGGTTTGCCTTCCATCGTGCTGCATGAACGTACGGGCGATCCATAGGTCAGAACTCATGGATAACGGTTAAACAGAATGTGCTGAACAGTTACCGGATGACCCGAATTATTGCTGGTTGCCTTTCAACGACTGCGCAGGGTTTCGATCAACTCCGCCTTGGTCAGGCCGGAAATGCGCGGGATGCCCAGTTCCTTGGCCCTTTGGTATAATTCCTTCTTCGTTCTGTCCTCGTAGCGGGAGGCCGCGCCGCCGCGTTTGCCTGCTTCAGAGCGCGGAGTGTTCGCGATTCGGGCTGCCTTCTCTTTGCCCATACCCTGGGCCCGCAGTTTTTCGTATTGTGCATCGTCCTTGATTTGTGGACCATGGTCTTTTGCCATTTTAAACTCCTCTCCATCCTCTTGGACTGGGGCGAATATGTTTTTAGATTTTTCACGTTTCACCCGTTGACAACAGCACCGCCGTTGGGGTGAAGCGTCTGGCCGCTGATGTAGGATGAATCCTCGCATGCCAGGAACAGAAAGCAAGTCGCGACTTCGTATGGTTCTCCCGGGCGCTGCATTGGAACGCTTTGGCCGTGTTTCGAAGTTTTTTCCTCGGTGAAGCTGGCCGGGATCAACGGAGTCCAGATAGGACCAGGAGCCACGGCATTGACCCGGATGCCTTTCCCGATCAGGCTCGAGGAGAGGGAGCGGGTAAACGCCAGGATTGCGCCCTTGGTGCAGGCGTAATCGATAAGTTTCGGATGCCCCTGGTAGGCGACGATGGACGTGTCGTTAACGATGGTCGCCCCTTCCTTGAGGTGGGGCAGGGCCGCCTTGGTCAGGTAGAACATCGAGAAAATATTCGTTCGGAATGTTTTCTCCATCTGCTCGTCGCTGATGTCGAGCAGACTGTCGCACAGGTGCTGCTCCGCGGCGTTGTTGATCAGGATGTCCAGCTTGCCGAGCTCGTTGACCGTCTTTTCTACAGCGTTTCTGCAAAAATCCGGATCGCCGACATCTCCGGCCAGAAGAATGCATTTTTGGCCAATTTTTTCAATTTTTTCAAAGGTCTCTCGCGCGTCCTGGTGTTCGTCCAGGTAGGCCACGGCAACGTCGCAACCCTCCTTGGCAAACAGAATGGCGGTTGCACGCCCGATGCCGCTGTCGCCTCCGGTGATCAGCGCAACCTTTCCCTTGAGTTTGTCGCTGGGTCGATAGTCCGGGTTTTCATCCCGCGGCAAGGGATCCATCTCATGCCGCACTCCGGGTTGCTTCTCCTGTTTCTGTTTGGGCATGCCTTCACTGTTCATCGTTATCCTCCTTGAGAAAATGTGTTCGTGCCCTCCCATTCCCGACGCGAGCCAAGGTCTGAAATCCTGAATACCCATTGGGGTCTGGAAACCCGGGCTGCTTTCGCGGGCACTGGAATCATGAAAGGTCGTTGTTCAGGGTTTCAAAAGCACCTTGACCACCCCGTCCCATTTCTTCTGGAACATCTCGTACCCCCTGGGACCCTCGTCCAACGGCAGGGTGTGGGTGGCGAGATGATTCACTCCGAGCGGGTCTTTCCCATCCGTTACGTAGGGCATGATGTCGTCAATCCAGCGTTTGACGTTGGCCTGGCCCATGCGCAACTGGATCTGCTTGTCGAACAGTTTCAGCATGGGCAACGGATCCGCTGCCCCGCCATACACGCCGACCACGGAAACGGTCCCGCCGCGGCGCACCGTGTCGATGCTCGCGGACAGTGCGCTCAACCTGTCGACGCCGGTCTTTTTCATCATTGCTTCAGACAAGGCGCTGGGCAGCAGGGAGGTGATCTGGTGGGCCAGTTTTCCCACCGGAGCCCCATGCGCCTCCATGCCCACGGCGTCGATCACGGAATCCGGTCCGCGTCCGGAAGTCATCTCCCTGAGGGATTCGGCGATATCCTTGTGATCGTTGAGATTAACGACCTCCACAAAATGCCGGCGCGCCATTTTCAATCTCTGCGGAATCAGGTCCACGCCGATCACCCGTGCTCCTCGCAACCTGGCAATCCGGGCGCACATTTGGCCGATGGGCCCCAGGCCGAAAACGACTGCTGTGCCGTTCTTCGGAATGTTGGCGTATTCGACCGCCTGCCAGGCGGTCGGCAAGACGTCCGCCAGGTAAATGAACGTTTCATCTGGAGGACCTTCAGGGACCTTGATCGGGCCGTAGTGGGCCTGGGGAACACGCAGGTATTCGGCCTGGCCGCCGGCCACCTGGCCATAGAGCTTGGAATATCCGAATATCGAGCCCCCTGTGCCATGGGAGCGAACCTGGGTCGTTTCGCATTGCGATTGCAGTCCGTCGCTGCACATGAAACAGCTGCCGCAGCTGATGTTGAAGGGAATGACCACCCGGTCGCCGGGTTTGATGTGCGAGACCCCTTTGCCGACCTCTTCCACAATGCCCATGGGTTCGTGGCCCATGATGTCGCCCGGGGTCATGAACGCCCCAAGAACTTCGTAGAGATGCAGATCCGACCCGCAAATCGCCGTGGTTGTGACCCGAATGACGGCATCCGTCTCCTCAAGAATTTTCGGATCAGGTACGTTTTCCACCCGTATGTCGCGCTTGCCGTGCCAAACCAACGCTTTCATTTTTCCTCCCACTGATTGGCTTATATTTTTGAATTTAGTTGCTGGTGAATTTGTATGGAGAAGAGCAGTCGGCCTACGGCTCCACCTTTTTCTCCATGGATTTGGTTATGGATTGAGACGTGTTGAAGTAGTCCTCCCAGGGATCGGTTCTGAGCCTGGCGAGTCGCTGCTCAATGTTGTCGATCCGATATTTGTCCGGCGCGGTTTGCGGAGTCAGCTCTTCCCAGCGCAACGGCGTGGATATCGGAGCTCCGGTCTTGGCTCGGGTCGAATACGGAGCAATGCTGGTCGCTCCCCTTCCATTGCGCAGATAGTCGATGAAGATCTTCCCTTCCCGTTTCTTTTTGCTGACCGTGGCTACGAAACGATCCGGATACATCTTGGTCATGCGTAGAGCCGCATTGCGGGCAAATGCCTTGACCTCGTCCCACCCCGTCCGTCTGACCAGGGGAACGACCACGTGAAAGCCTTTTCCCCCGGACGTCTTCAAAAAGCTCTTCAAGCCGATGGAGTCGAGAAAATCTCGCAGCAGCACAGTTCCTTCGACCACCTGCGCCAATTCGACATCCGGGGCCGGATCGAGATCCATGATTATCAGGTCGGGCTTTTCGATCTGGTCTTCACGGGCGTTCCAAGGGTGAAACTCCAGCACCCCCAACTGGACCAGGCTGACAAGTCCATGAATGTCGTCGATCACGATGTACTTTTCCACGGATTTTTTTTCCTGAATCGGAATTTCCCGAACATATTTCGGGAGGGATTCGGAAAAGTGCTTCTGATAGAAGCATTCCCGGCCTCTGCCCCGGGGGCAGCGCAGCAGGGACAAAGGGCGCCGGATCAGATACGGCAGGATGTGCTCGGAGATGCGCTGATAGTACCCGGCCAGGTCGGCCTTGGTGATTCCCAACTCGGGATAGTAGACGCGCTCGGCGTTGGTCAGACGGATCTGCTTTGGAGACGTTTTTGGGGGAGACGGACTTGTGGATGATTGTCCTTGCTCGAGTTGTTCCGGCTCGGAATTTTCGTCCAGTACGTCATGTCTGGGTCTTTGCGTTTCCCTGCGGATTTCCAGCGGCGATTTGTCCTCGCGCAGACCTTTGTAAGCGGGATGGCGCAGCAACTCTTCCCGGGTCCATCCGGTGAAGGACACCTCCGCGACCAGTTTCGGGTCAATCCAGTGAACATTGCGGGCTTCCGCGCCTTTTGGCGGATTGATGAACGGAGTATGTTTCCGCTCCAGGCCGGACATGCTTTTTTTCAGCGAAATCAGTTCCCGCTGGTTGAACCCCGTGCCGACCTTTCCGCAGTAACGAAAATTCTCCTCCTCGTCATAGACGCCTAGAAGCAGGGCGCCAAAAGCGACCCTGGAGCCCGCTGGTTCCGTGTACCCGCCGATGACGAATTCCTGGCGCTGCTGACACTTGATCTTGAGCCATCTCCGGGAACGCTTCTGCTGGTAGGGGCTCAGGCTGTCCTTGGAGATGATCCCTTCCAGAGCAATCCGGCAGGCATGCTCGTAAACCAGCGGTCCCGATCCCGCGACATGGTCGCTGAACCGGACAACCGAACCGGAAGGCATTTTGTCGAACAGTTTTCTCAACCGGTTTTTGCGCTCTTGGAGCGTGTTTTTCGAGAGGTCGTGACCTTCACAATAGAGAAGGTCAAAGACGTAATAGAGCAGCGTGCCGGTTTTTTTTTCTCCCTCGAACGAGTTCTGCAAGGCCTGGAAGCTTGTGGTTCCGTCGGCCATCTGGATCACGACTTCTCCGTCAATGACGGCATCCGACACGGGAAATTCGGATAATGCATGGACCAGAGACAGCAGTCTGGAAGTCCAATCCTTGCCGTTGCGGCTGACCAGACGGATCGATCCCGGCTTTAGAAAGGCAATGATGCGATACCCGTCATACTTGATCTCATGAAACCACCGGTCGCCTTCGGGCGGGACATCGACCAGGGTCGGCAACTGAGGATGGACAGTGTCCGGCATGGCATCCGTGCGGGTGTTCTCCTGAGCGGTTGGGGTGACGGAGGGCGGATCGATCTGCGCATGCTTCGGACCGGGCTCGGCATCGGCGGCGATCTGTTCCATGGACCTGCCGGTGGAAACGCTGCGGTCCATTTCGAGCAGTCCGTCTGGTGCAGCGTCGGCGTAAGCGTCTTTGGATTTGACAAAAAGCCAGTTCTTGTCGTTTTCCGCTTTCTGGCCGCCCATCTTGAACAAAAGCCATTTTCCGCGCAGCTTCTCGCCCTGGATTTCCAGATGCATCCGGCCTTTCCGGTAGTCCTCTTCCGGGTCTCCATCCGGGATCCATACCCCCTCGTCCCAGAGCATCACGGTGCCGCCCCCGTACTCATGTTTCGGTATGGTTCCCTCGAAGGCGCCGTACTCCAAAGGATGATCTTCCACATGCACCGCCAACCGCTTTTGGCCGGGATCAAGGCTAGGTCCCTTGGGCAGAGCCCAGCTTTTGAGAACTCCCCCGAGTTCAAGCCGCAGATCGTAATGCATCCGGCTGGCGGCATGCTTTTGAATCAGGAAACGTCGTCCCGAAGGGGAACTTTCCTCTCTTCCCTCCGGTTCCGGAGTAACCTGGAAGTTTCTTTTGTTTTGATATTCCTTGAGTTTCATGCAGTTCGTTCCAAATCGTGAATTATTGACCTGCTCAAAGCAGGATTCGAGATATTTCTTCAACCCGGATCTGAGGCCCCGGCAATTCTTGTGAAGACAACATCACGTGAGAAACATTGTTTGGAAAGGGCTTTCAAATTTATATGGAGAATAGTCTGTATTTGATTCCATATGTTCTGGTATTTCCAATGGCAGGAGATTTTATTCAATGATCCGGACGGAATGATGTGAATATTGCAGCTGTCCGGCGGTGAAAGAGTCGTTTGCCGCCTTCAACTTCTTCATGTCGCTCATGCCGGGCATGGCGCCTCATGAAATACCTTCTTCCGGAGCAACCTGTACGCAATTTATCCCATTGCAAACGCGTGATCCGGGATAATACTGTGCTGTAATGCGGCATCTGGAAGAAAAAAGGACGGGATGAGTGGATGGCGACAAGGCTTTTATGATTCAAAAACGGCGAACACTGTATGCCTGGTGCTGGAAGGAGACGGAAACCTGCGCTTTCTGTTTCCAGGAGTACAGTTGTGAGTTGCAGTGCCGGTGCATGGAATGCGATGAGCCCGTTTGCCCCATGTGCGTGATGACAGGATCGAGCAAAACGCAGGTTTGTCCCTCTTGTCGTGGTGATTGCAAGGAAGAACCGGAGGCGGATCAGCCATGACCGGGACCGCACGATCCATCTGGAAAGGAGTGATCCGCTTCGGCGGGATTTCCGTGCCGGTGAAGCTGTTTTCCGCTGTGCAGGACAACAGGGTTCATTTTCGGCTGCTGCACGAGCCGGATCTCACCCCGGTGGAACAGCGCATGGTCGATCCACGAACAGGAAAGACGGTTCCCACGGAAGAAATCCGTCGCGGCCTGGAGGTGGAGACCGGGGAAATCGTCATGGTCACGCCGGAAGAACTGGAAGAGCTGGTTCCCGATGCGTCCAGGGACATTGAGGTCACCCGGTACGTCCCGCGTGGCAGGATCAACTCCCAGTGGTATGACCGGCCTTATTATCTCGGCCCGGACGGCGGAGGCGAAGACTATCACGCTCTGGCCGCGGCGTTGGCCGGAGAACATCGGGAGGGAATTGTCCACTGGACGATGCGCAAGAAGCGATATGTCGGCTCTCTTCATGGAGAAGACGGCCGACTGAAGCTGGTCACCCTGCGCTTTGCCGATGAGGTGGTCGATGCCGAGGCAATCCCCAGACCCGAAGGGCGTGCCTTTGAACCTCTGGAGTTGCGGATGGCCGAGCAACTGATCAATGCCCTGGCCGGAGATTTCAATCCGGCCGAATACCATGATGAATACCGGCAACGGGTCCTGGAATTGATCCAGGTGAAGGCAGCGGGAAACGTGTTCAAGTTTGAAAAACCGAAACAACGTCGCCCCAAAATAGCATCGCTCGCCGATACTCTGGAGCAGAGCCTGAGTCAGGTGGAGAAACGAAAAAGTGCCTGAGCCCAACGACAGTGAGATCCGCCGTCGGTCCATCTGGTACGGAACCGTCGCCTTCGGGCTGGTCAGCATCCCGGTCGCTCTGCTCCCGGCCCGGCGGTCGCAGCGTGTTCGGTTGCGCATGCTGGCGCCGGACGGAGTCCCGCTGGCCCGGCAATATTATTGCCCGAAGGAGGAGCGGCTGATCGAACAGGAAGAAATCGTCCGCGGTTATGAAGTGGAGGAAGGCAGGTTCGTTACGGTTACGGACGATGAACTGGAATCCCTGCAGCCGCAAAAAAGCCGGGAGATCGATCTCCGCCGATTTGTGCCGGTGGAGCAGATCGATCCGCAGTATCTGGAGCGGCCATACTTCCTGACGCCCATGGGCGATTCCCGAAAGGCGTACCGGCTGCTGACCGAGACCATGGAAAAAACCGGCAGGGCCGGGATTGCCACCTTTGTAATGCGCTCCCGGGAGTATCTGGTGGCCATCCTGGCCAAAAACGGCATCCTGATGGCGGAAACGCTGCGTTTTGCCGATGAGATCAGGCCGGCGCACGTTGCCGGCAGCGTGGACGTGCACAAGGAGATTCCCGAAAACCGGATCGAAACCATGATCTCCGAAATTCGGAGCGCTTCCGCCGACGACCTGGATCAGGACGAACTGAAGGACGAATATGCCGAGCAGCTTGTCGCCCTTGCCGAAGGAAAGCGTGCGGCAGGCCGGGATCTTGTTGCGCCCATGGAGAGGGAAACGGATCCCGATAATGACGGAGGTGATGACGGAAAGGTCATCGACCTGATGCAGTTTTTGAAGCGCAGCGTTGAGATGGAGCGAGAAAAGGAGCCGGTCCGAAAAACGCGGGACGTGGACTCACTTGAAGAGCTGAACAAGTCCGAACTGTACGCCAGAGCCAAGGAACTCGGGATTTCCGGAAGAAGCTCCATGAGCCGCGGGGAGCTTTTGGAAGCGGTCCGCGGCGTTGATTGATCCTCCCGGACGATCGAACGAATGCGAGAGTCGTCACGTCCGGGAGGTGGGTTTACGTAACTGCTCAACAACTTGTGGCAAGCATGGCCTGGATGCCCGCCTTCGCGGGCATGACTTGTTTGCAATGCCGTCTCCAGGTCAGTCATTCCCGCGAAGGCGGGAATCCAGTTGCAAGGTAGCTCGCAGGCTGTGTCCGACCTTTTTGAGCAGTTGCGGGTTCACCATAGGAACGTTGATTGTGCACGATGATCAGGCCGGTACCTTGTCCTTTTCCGGCCTGTCCCAATGGCGATGGGCGGCAATGGCTTTGATGAATTCCTCGTTGAAGCTGGACAGGCTCGATGCGTTGCGCACGGTAACCACGCCCTTTTCATTCATCAGTTCTTCGGGCGGTGAATCCGAGAGAGAGCCCTTCTTGAAGATGTCCGACTCCATGAGCAGGTCCAGGCCCTCGCCGGTTGCGCCGATGGGCTTGCAGTGCCTGTAGGCTTCATTAATGAAACCGATTGCATCGCCCTGCATTTTCAGGGTTTCGATGCTCTTTGCGCCTCCTGGGACGAAAATCGCGTCGAACATCACCGAGGCTGAAGTTTCGTAGTTTTTCACCGCCACCACCTCGTTGCCGTCGGAACTTTTGATCATCCCCATGTTTTTGGAGATGATCTTGCAGCGGGCGCCTTTACCTTCCAGAGCTTCCATGACCTGGGACAGCTGCTTATGGTTGTAACCCTCGGCCACCAATACGGCTATTTTGCGGCTCTTGATGGTGTCTTTCACGGTGCCGGCCATGCTTACGGCCGGGGAGCTTTTGGTCACGCCGGTGCCGCCTTTCGTGGCCGGCGCGGCGACGCCGATGCCTTCTGCCGCCAGGGTCGCCAGATCGCCGTCCACTTTGTTCAACAAGTCGATCATCCGTTCCCGGACTTCCTTGGATTCAACCTTGCCCAGTTCGAAATGGAAGGCCTTGATGAGGTGCTTTTTTTCCGCATCCGACTGGCTGTTCCAGAACATGGTGGCCTGACTGAAAAAATCCCGAAAGCTTTCGCTGCGGTTGCGGATTTTCCGGCCCTCGACCTTTTCCATGTGATGAACATATCCGCCCTCTTCTCGCGTGGCGGGCTTGGGGTGACCGCCCCCCAGGGAGTTGGGGAAATAGTTGACGCGGCCTTTGTTGATGGTCATGCGGTGATAGGCCTCACGCTGGTTGTTATGTACCGGAGCGAGGGGCTGGTTGATGGGGATCTCGGTGAAGTTCGGCCCGCCCAGGCGAATGATCTGGGTGTCGAGATAGGAAAACAGGCGGCCCTGGAGCAATGGATCATTGGAGAAATCAATTCCCGGAACCACGTTGCCCGGATGAAAGGCCACCTGCTCGGTTTCGGCAAAGAAGTTGTCCGGGTTGCGGTTGAGGACCATCTTGCCGATAATTTTCACCGGAACGTCTTCCTCGGGCCAGATCTTGGTCGGATCAAGGACGTCGAAGTCAAACTTGAATTCATCCTCTTCAGGTATCAACTGCACGCCGAATTCGTATTCCGGGTAATCACCCATTTCAATGGCTTCCCAGAGGTCGCGGCGCAGGAAGTCGGCATCCTTTCCGCCGAGTTTCTGGGCCTCGTCCCAGACCAGCGAGTGTACGCCAAGCAACGATTTCCAGTGGAATTTTACGAAATGGGCTTTGCCTTCCTTGTTGATGAAGCGGTAGGTGTTGACGCCGAATCCGTCCATCATGCGGTAGCTTCTGGCGATTCCCCGGTCGGAAAGCAGCCAGAGGATCATATGCGCTGATTCGGGCATCAGGGAGATGAAATCCCAGAAATTGTCGTGCGCCGCCGAAGCCTGGGGCATCTCATGGTGCGGCTCGGGCTTGATGGAATGGACCAGGTCCGGGAACTTGATGGCATCCTGGATAAAAAAGATCGGAATGTTGTTGCCCACCAGATCGTAATTGCCTTCCTCGGTGTAGAACTTGGTGGCGAAGCCGCGCACGTCCCGCACCGTGTCCGCCGAACCCTTGCTGCCCACGACCTGGGAAAACCTGACGAAAACCGGCGTCTTCACCGCCGGATCCTGGAGAAACCTGGCCATGGTCACGTCGGCCTGGGACTCGTAGACCTGGAAGTAGCCGTGCGCTCCGGAACCGCGGGCATGAACCACCCGTTCCGGAATGGGTTCATGGTCGAAATGGGTCATTTTCTCCCGAAAATGAAAATCCTCCATCAACGTCGGGCCGCGGTCTCCGGCCTTCAGCGAGTCGTCGGTATGGCTGACCCGCACCCCCTGGTCCGTGGTCAGATACTGCCCGTCCGAATCCTCCCGGTACTTTTCCAGCTGTTCGTTTTTGCTGTTCTCATCGATCTTGACCTGATCAGGCTGTTTTTTTTGATGCTCGTTCATGTCTGCCTCCTCGAGTACATTTTGAAGATGGATCTGAAACCGGATCAACCCGGTGATGATTGGCTCAGTTTTACATATGCGGTTGTCATTTCTATGGGTTAACCTGCGAAGAGGAGGCGGTATAAAGATGTATTTGCCAGTAGAATAGGAATGATTGAACAATAATAAAATGAGTTAAATAACCACCGTAACCAGCGAAGTGAATATTTTCGATACGGTTCGCCTACTTGATCATCAAGGTTGAAATACAAGAAATTCCGGTTTCTTCTTAGGTAGATACTGTATGCCGGCGACAGCTTAACTTGTTTATGATTGTTAGGCAGGTATAGTCTGGAAATATAAATCCTCAAACGCTTGCACAGGTGGAGCATCCCTTGAAATCCGATTTGATGATCCGGCATTATTACCGTGCTTGGTTGTTGACGGCCCTGATCGTTACAATGGTTTTCGCCAGCGTTTCCGCCGGCGAGGATTTCAGGATCAACCGGGATTATTTGGAACAAGCCGAAATCAAATACGGCGAGGGAGCGGTGCTCCGCCTGCTGGAATGGGAGGAAATGATCCGTACGACGGACAGAAATAAGACGGACTTGAAGAAACTTGAAAAGGTCAACCAGTTCTTCAACACGCGAATCATGTATGCCACCGACATAGAAATCTGGGGCGTAGAGGATTATTGGGCTACACCATTTGAGTTTCTGAGCAGAAACGCTGGCGATTGCGAGGACTTTGCCATTGCAAAATATTTTACCCTGAAGGCCATCGGCGTGAAGGAGGAAAGACTGAACATTCTCTACGTCAAAGCCCTTCAGTATGGGATCGCACACATGGTGTTGGCGTATTACGAAACACCCGAAGCTGAACCGCTGATTCTCGACAACTACATGGACAGTATTCTTTTGGCGTCGAAAAGAAGGGATATCTTGCCAGTGTTCGGTTTCAACGCAAGCGGGCTCTGGTCATCCCGGCAGAGAGCGCAGGGCAACCTTTCCGGGCGTAGCGACCGGCTGAGACCGTGGCAGGATCTGCAGGCCAAAATGCATAAGGACTGGTAATCTGTTATGACCGCGTATTACCTCTGGCTGGCGCTGGTTCTGCTGGTGACCATGCTGGCGGGGCTGGTCCGGGTGATTATCGGGCCGAAGCCCGCGGACAGGATTCTGGGAGCACAGCTCTTCGGAACAACCGGAGTGGCCGTGCTGCTCCTGATGGGTGCGGCCAGCGACAGCGACTCGCTGCGCAATGTGGCCCTGGCCTTTGTCCTTCTTGCGCTACTGGCCTTGATCGCCTTCGTCGAACGCATTCCTCCGGAAGCGGACACGGAGGAGAAGTCGTGATGGACACGGTGTTTAATGTCATCGCAATCATGCTTTCATTTGCCGGAGCGGCGTTTTTTATTGCGGGAACGATTGGATTGCTCCGTTTCCCGGACACCTATATGCGCCTGCATGCGATAACCAAGGCGGACAACCTCGGTCTTGGCTTGATCGTCCTCGCCCTGGCCATCCGAAGCGAATCCATATTCATTGCCGCAAAGCTGATGCTGATCTGGCTGCTGGCCATGCTCGTGGGCAGCAATGCCTGTTACATGATCGGTCGCTGGGCTCTGCGCCATGAAAAGGAGCAGGAAGAGTGACCCTTGCGGCATTGGCCATAGATCTGACTTTAGCCGGATCTTTGCTGCTGATGGCGGTGATCCTGCTGACCCGGGACAATTTTTTGCAGTCCTCCGTACTCTTCATTGCCTTCGGGCTCTTCACCGCACTGACATGGGTCCGGCTGGGAGCGCCGGACATCGCCCTGGCCGAAGCGGCCATCGGCGCCGGGGTGACGGGAGTTTTGCTGATGGACGCCATTCGGCACATGGAGTGGGAAAAAAACACGTTCAGCAGAAAGTGGCTGCGTTCCCGCCGGAGCGGGGAAGCCCCGAGCCTCTGGATGAAGGTCGGTTTTTCCGGAGTCACGATGTTCATCGGCGTGCTGTTGGTCGGTGCTGTGGGGCAGATGGGCGATCAGCGCCCAGGGCTGGCCGGTGAGGCGGCACAGCGGATGCAGGATTTGGAAAATCCGGTTACGGCCGTGCTGCTGGTTTTTCGCGGTCTGGATACGTGGCTGGAACTGGGAATTCTTCTGCTGGCCGTGCTGGGAATGCTCACGGTCCGGGAGCGGCATGGCCTGCAGGCCATCTTGCTGGCGCCGCCCCGTGATCCGATTCTGGAGGGGGGTGTCCAGCTTCTGGCACCGTTGGCCATACTGACCGCGGCCTACTTCCTGTGGCTGGGAACATTCTCCGCCGGGGGAGCCTTTCAGTCCGGCGTGGTGCTGGGAGCCACGGGCATGCTGCTCTGGCTCAGCGGCCACTCGTCGATCAATGCCTTTCCGCAATGGTTGTGGAAGCTGCTGATGCTGCTTGGATTTTCCGTATTCTGCCTAGCGGCCGCGATCACGCTGTTTGTTTCGGATTGGATGCTGCAGTTCCCCGCATACTTCAGGCACTACTTCATCGTGATTATTGAGGCGGCCGCAGCCGTTTCCATCGGCGCATGCCTTGCCGGGTTGTTCGTCGGCCAGCATCCGGGGTGGGACGCGTTCAACCGGGATTCGAAGGGCGGGGAACAACCGGAGCAATCCCGGTGAGCGTCGTGGCGCAGCATGAGATCTATGCCGTAGCGGCCATGCTGCTTTTTGTTTTCGGCCTGGCGGCCCTGCTGGCCGCGGCACACCTGTTGCGGCAGATCATTGCCGTGAACGTCATGTCCTCCGGGGTTTTTCTGCTGCTGATCAGCATTTCCCGTCGGGATGCACAGGAGTTTGCCGATCCCGTACCGCAGGCCATGGTGCTGACGGGGATCGTCGTTGCCGTGAGTATCAGTGCGTTTGCCATGGTCCTGGCCCGGCGCATCTACCGCGAAACCGGGGCCAGCGAACTTTCCAAGGCGGAGCAAGAGACGCAACCCGGAGAGGAGAGGCAATGAATACGGCAATGGTCGCCGTATTTATGATTCCATTCTCCGGTGCCGCCCTGGCCTTTGTGGCGGGACGCCGGGCGCAGGTCTTGGGTCTGATCACCGCTCTGGCTACGACCATTGCGGTGGTCGTGCTGACGATCCATGTCCTCGAGGACGGAGCGCAAATATATCTGTTGGGAGGCTGGTCCACGCCGTTGGGGATCAACCTGAACTGCGACGGGTTGGCTTTGCTGATGCTGTCGCTGACCGCCGCGGTCAGCCTGCCGACCAGCATCTATGCGGCATTGTATTTCGCCAATACGCCCAACTCGCCGCATGAAGCGGCATTTTTCTGGCCGCTGTGGTTGTTTCTCTGGGGGGGATTGAACTGTCTTTTCTTGTCCGGAGACATCTTCAACGTCTATCTTCTCCTGGAACTGACCCTTCTTGCCTCGGTGGCCCTGGCGGCGCTCAAGAGTACTCATGAAGCCCTTATTGCTTCCTACAGGTATCTCATCGCGGCCACGGCCGCGGCACTGTTTTATCTGCTGGGCGTGACCCTGCTCTATTCCGAACATAGCACCCTCGACTTCATTGGTCTGGCCGCCGCGGAGCCGGATGGGTATCTGGGCATGCTCGCACTGGCCCTGCTGATCGGCGGGTTGTCCTTGAAAAGCGCCTTGTTTCCGCTCCATTTCTGGCTGCCGCCGGCGCACTCCACAGCTCCGACCCCGGTCAGCGCGGTGTTGTCGGCCCTGGTGGTCAAGGCCGGATTCTACGTTATTCTGCGTATCTGGTTCGAGATCTACCAGCTAAGCATTCCGGACATGGGCAGCCAGCTCATGGCGCTGCTCGGTTCCGTGGCCGTGGTCTGGGGGTCATGGCAGGCGTTGCGCCAGAAGCGCCTGAAAATGCTCATTGCCTATTCCACCGTCGCCCAGATGGGATACCTCTTTCTGGTCTTTCCCATGGCCGCGGGAGCTGGCGAGGAGTCCATATCCGTCGCGGTATATCAGGTGATTTCCCACGGGCTGTCCAAGGCCGCCATGTTTCTCGCGGCCGGTGTACTGATGCAATCCATGGATTCCGATCTGCTGCGGGACCATCGCGGCGCGGCGCGGTCCGTGCCTTTTGCCGTGGCGGCGTTGGTCATCTCCGGCGCTGGCCTGGCCGGAATTGCCCCTGGGGGAGGAGCCAAAGGAAAAATGATCTCCATGGCTCTGGAACATGGACAGTGGTGGTGGGCTGCCGTCATCGGCGCGGGGATGCTTCTTGCCGCGGCCTACACTTTCGTTGCCGTGAGGAACGCCTTTGGCGGCACAGGACGAAAGCGCCGCGGTAGCAGCGGCCTGTGGTACATGGGAGCGACGGCTTTGGTCATGGCGCTGGCGGGCATGGCGGCTTCCTTTGTTTCCGGTGAGATCCAAGGCGTCCTCGCAATCCGGGTGGGAGGGTGAGATGATCGCGTTTTTCAAGCGCTTCGTTCTCTTCCTCATTCTTTGGGTCATCTTGAATGAAGGGATCTTCCGCTATCCGCTTCTGGCCGGGGCCGGAATCGGCGCGGCGACGATCTTCAGTTTTCATCTCTGGCCAGAGCGCCTTATCCATCTGAATTGGCGGTTCCTGCCCGGGCTGGTCTTCTATTTTATCCGCTCCTCCCTGAAAGGGGGATTGGACATTGCCTACAGGGCCGTTTCCCCGTCCATGCCTCTGCAGCCGGACTTGATCCGGATTGAGAGCAGACTTGAAAATGAAGCGGGAGTGGTCCTGCTGGCCTGGATGATCAGCCTGATGCCCGGCACCGCAAGCATCAACCTGGAAAGACGGGTCCATCTGACCATCCACGTGGTGGACTCCCGAATGTACGGAGAGGAAGATCTACGGATCCTGGAAGGCAGGATCGCAAGGCTCGTTGCGCCAGGCAAATAGAGGATGCCATCCGGAATGGTTCAGAACCTGTTGATACATGAAGAATTGAACCGCCCGCTTCGCTTAAGGCGCGGGGTACGCCAAGAAGAGATTACTCCTGGAATCTTTCTCCCCGGAGGGGGATTTCAATGCCGTACTTGCGCACTTTGTAATGCATCGCGCGCCGGCTGATGCCCAGAAGCTCCGCGGCGTCCTTCTGCACCCAGTTCATCTGCTCCAGGGCGCGCATGATCGTTTTACGTTCGCTCTCATCCAGGGAGAGGGGAGCATCGATAATGTGTGTCGGCGGTTCGCTTTCCAGTTGAATGTCTTCGGGTTCGAGCACGATACGGTCGGACAGGAGCGCGCTGGCTTCCATCACATGCCGCAGTTCCCGAACGTTGCCCGGCCAGGAATGATTGGTCAGACACCGTAGTGTCGAGGCGGACAGGCTGGGGCACTTGATGCCTGATTTTTTGCAAAACAATTGCAGAAAGTAATCCGCCAGGAGAGGGATGTCCTCACGGCGTTCCCGCAATGGCGGGACCTGTAGGCGAACGACTTTCAACCGATAGTACAGATCCTCGCGAAAGGTCCCCTGGCGAACCATGGACAACAGGTCGGCATTGGTCGCCGCGATTACCCTGCAGTCGACGGTGGATGTCCGGATTTCCCCCAGCTTGCGCACGGTCCGTTCCTGTAGAAATCGAAGCAGCCTGGTCTGCATTTCCGAAGAAATGTTTCCGATTTCATCCAGAAACAGGGTTCCGCCCTGGGCCGCCTGGATCAGGCCCTGCTTTTCCTGCACGGCATGAGTGAATGCTCCTTTGACGTGCCCAAAAAGCTCACTTTCGAGAAGCGAAGCCTGGGTGGTGCCGCAATCAACCACAACAAGGGGGCCATTGGAGCGGCTGCTTAGACGATGCAGCATTTTGGCCACAAGTTCCTTGCCTGTTCCGGATTCTCCTTCGATCAGGATCGTTACCTCGCTGGGCGCAACGCGTTTAACCAGTGCAAGAACGGCGGCCATTGCCGGACTATTGCCGGTGATCAGCCCCACCTGGGTTAGATCAAGGCAGTCGCCGGGAGCCGCGGGAGCGTCCTGCCGGGCTAGCAGGGCATTGATTTTCTCGACGAGTTCCCGCCCATCAAACGGTTTGGTCAGATAGTCGGCGGCACCTTGTTGAACCATGGCGACGGCTTCCGGAATGCGCCCGTAGGCTGTTAGCAGAATGATCTGGGTGTTCGGCCATGTGGCCTTGATTTCCTGCAACAATTCCGGGCCGTTCATGCCGGGCATCTTGACATCGGAAAGAACCAGATCCACCGGCTGTTCGGCCAGTCTTTCCAGAGCCTGTTCCCCGTTGGTCGCGGCAAGAACTTGATAGCCCGCGGAACTCAATCTGGTTTGCAACAGATGGAGTATGTTTGGGTCATCATCCACCACCAGGATGCTTTGCTGTAAGGATGTGTCGCTGGTGTTCAATTGGTTGCTCCAGGCGTGACAGGTTGGCGTTTTTGTTGTTCCAACTTTTGAAATAATGCTTCAAGTTCCTCAACCTGCTGCCTCAGCCTGGTTGTTTCTTTCCTCAGCGTTTCGATTTTTTGGGACTGGGAGCGAGACTCGGCGCGAAGGGATTGGTAGCTCAGGCTTTGCTGTCGCAGTTCAACCAATTTTAATAGGAACGGTTCCAGAAGCTCGTAGCTGAAATGATTTCGAGGTCCTTGGAAGTTCGAAAACAGCAGTTCCAAATCAGGCAGCTTCTGGGTGATGTCTTCATTGGCTTGCAATATCAACAAATCCGACAAGGCCGCGCCGAGCAAAGCCTTGTCCTGCAATTCCGGGTCGTCCGTCTCCAGGACTACCTGGACAAATTGTTTATACGCTTTGGTATAGTTGTGCTTTTTATACAGGGCTAGTGCCTGTTGCAGCTTCTCATTGCAACGACTCGACTCGCTATTCATGGGGGTCGAGAATGTTTCCTTGAAGTAACCTTCAGCGTCTTCCGGATTGGGCGCGTCAGCTTTTCTTACGTACTCGTCCCAAGAAAAATCATGGTAAGCGCAACTCCAGATTCCCGTGCCCAGCAGCAACAAAAGAAGACAAGATGTAACCCAGAAAATGGCTCGATTCATATTCTCATTTCCTTCTGGGGCTCAGCCGTCAGAGGCAAGGTGAAACAAAAGGTGCTGCCTCGTGAAGAGGAGTCATCCAGCCAGATTTCGCCTGAGTGTGCTTCGATGATTTGGCGGGATATGCCGAGTCCGAGCCCGGCGCCGTCGGTAATCTTTTTGACGTCGTTGCCGCGGTAATAACGCTGGAAAACGAATTTTTTTTCTGATTCCGGAATGCCTGGTCCTTGGTCGGTCACGCACACTTGAAGCATTTTCAGGTGTTCGAGGACGGTAAGGTTGACATGGACCGTTGAGTCCGGGGGAGCAAATTTCATGGCATTGCCAAGGAGGTTGAAAAGTACCTGTTGGATATGGTCCCTGTCGGCAAGAACCGTCACTGGCGATGGAGAGGAGTGAAGCCGTGTGGCGATGTGTTTTTTATCGGCTACAGGACGAATCCGTCGCAACGAATCGATCACCAGTTCCTGTGCGGATGTTATTTGTAAATTAAGTTCCAAACTGTTTGATCCAAGATAGGATATCTGCATCAGCCGTGTCAAAAGATCGGACAAACGGCGCGTCTCGTTTTGAGCTATGTCCAGATACGCGGCCTGGCGTAACTCGACTTCGCCAAGGATGCCCTCCTGAACAAGGCTGATGGACTCGCGGATACTTGTCAGCGGGGTCCGGATTTCGTGGCTGAGCATGGTTATGAAATCGGCTCTCATTTGTTCCTCCGCCAGAAGACGCGCCCCCATTTCGTTGAAGGCCTTTGCCAGTTCCCCCAGTTCATCCGATGATCTTATTCGTATCGGTTGAAACTCCTCGTCCTTGGATACCCGAAGAATGCCCCTGCGGAGTTCGCGTAAGGAGCGGTTCAGATAGACGGCAATTGCTGAACTTGCCGTAACTCCAAAAAAAGTGGCCGCCAAAAGCCCCAGCAGCCCCCATTGTTGCGCCTCGGCGCCCCGTGAGTACATCTCCTGGACCCGTCTGTTGATCTGGTCGATATAATGGAGTCGATCGCGGGAAATTGAGTTAATCCAGCTTCCAATAACTTCTTCATCGGGCATTGCGGCAATGGACTCCGCGATATCGGATGACGCGAGGTTTATCTGAAGGTCCGAAAGACCCGGGGAAAACCTGCGCTGATCATGTCCCCCAACCATCAGGTGAAGATTGTGCAGGTGTTCCCGGGAGGCGGTCAGATATTCTTCGCGACCGAGTATTTCATACTTTCGTATGTTTTCAAGATACAGGAGAAGCGTGTCCATGACCTGTTCGGTCAGGGCGACCATGGCAAAGTCCTCATCGACAATGCGTCCCGACGTGGAGACCACGTCGCGGATGCCCAAGAAAAGGTAGATGGTAATGGCGTAGAATATCGTGATCAGAACAAGGCACCAGGCAAGAAGTTTCTTTGTAATTCCAAAACGGAAACGATGAGTAGCGAAAGGCATATATCTCCAATGGCCGGCATGGGATAAGAACGTTTCAGGGAGAAGCTGAGTCAACGACAATTTGTAGATGAACGTCGCCGTCTCAAAACGCGGCGCCGGGGCGGCATGCCTCCACATGGTCCAGCCCATGTGGAAGTTGCCTTGGATGTTCCTTGGGATCAGGACGCTAACCCTCCACCACAAAGCGCACCATAAGCTTTTCGTGGCCCGGACTCAACTTCAAACCCGAGAAGAGTGCAAAAAGTGAAACAGCGAGGACTAAAAGGTAACCATCGTCCGCATGCGAAAGTTAAAAGTTGTGTAATATAAAATAGTTGTTTGCTGGTATGGGAGTTGCTTACGGGGAGTTAGGCTTGGGGGCTGTAACGCCAAGACTTGGCACCCTGCAAATAACTTTTAATTTTTTGTGAACATTAGAAATCTTCGGCGTACAG
Organism: Desulfonatronum thiosulfatophilum; assembly: GCF_900104215.1. Taxonomy (NCBI): domain Bacteria; kingdom Pseudomonadati; phylum Thermodesulfobacteriota; class Desulfovibrionia; order Desulfovibrionales; family Desulfonatronaceae; genus Desulfonatronum; species Desulfonatronum thiosulfatophilum. The sequence goes on from NZ_FMXO01000012.1 coordinate 120,074, forward strand.
CTACATTCGATCTTGTGATTAAAATATCAAATTCATTGTGGAGGTTGAATGTCTTCATTCAATAAGAGGTGGCTCAGATTTCCGCATCGTGTGAAATCATATGAAAAAAATTCAGAAAGGTTTGACGAAATGGGGCATGTCTTTAAAATTGCTGCTTCTTGTGATGATCTATGGCAATCTTTCAGATTGATCTATGATCAATATCTTCATGAAGGCTATATTTCTGAAAGAAAAAACAAAATTTTCTTTACGAAATATCACCTTCTTCCTGAAACAACCGTGTTCAGCGCCAAGCACGGGTGTGAAACATTGGCCACAGCAACGCTGGTGTATGATTCACATTTGTTCGGATTGCCGATGGATCATCTTTACCAGGATGAACTCGATGTGCTGAGAAACAAGGAAAGAAAAATCCTTGAAATTTCTTCATTGGCAAGTGTGATGGCTACGGAATGGCAGGGAGTCGTGATGAATTTTATTCGATTAGTGTTCCTCTACAGCACGTTCCAGAAGGTCAACGACATATGCATCATGGTCAATCCGAAACACGCCGATTTTTACATTAAATCATCACCTTTCAAGATGTTCGGAAAAGAGAAGTTTTATCCGAAGGTGAAAGCCCCCGCTGTGGCTCTGCGCGCGGATGTGGATGAGATAAGGGATTTTTACGAGAATTCAAGTTTTATTGTTTCGGTCGAAGACCACCTTTCTTCACTCTATCATTCCCTGAAAATTAAACTCAGCTGCAATATTCTCGAATCGATCTGCAGTTCCCAGAATTTCTCGGACAGCACGCCCAATCCCTTGAACGGGGAATTCATCTCCAACATTTTGCTGGAAGACAAAGATGTCTCCAACCAGTTGGCTTCAGCGGAAGTCAGAGCCTTTCTCCGGGAGGCATACCCGGGAATCCGTTTTGAAAAGGCGAGCCCACGGAAAAGCAACCACCGGGTTCCAGATTTAGTAAAGAAAGAATTATCCAAGACTGGATCCCGGCTGATGTGGACAGGGGCGTTGGCCGCCCAGGCGAACCTGAAGTGGAATACCGCGGTTGAGTACTGACATATGAAGCGGGCGGAGATGAAAATGAAACAGAATACCTCGCTGCCGGTTGATGAACAACTTCTTACCGAAGTCTCCATGCGGGTCGGAACCCTGCTGATCAGCATCCAAAACTCAAGAACACCAAAAGCAATTTTCGTTTTTGGCGACACGGAAATGGATATGGTTTCAATTCATGCCAAAAGATTTGATAAACTTGTCCAGCAATTTCCGGATCACTTCCTCGGCGTCTATGATTCAAAAGCCAGCTTTGAATGGCTGTTTGACGATGTACGCAGTTTCCTTGCAGACCTCCAAACCAAGCCTCGTCTCTCGAGTCGGTTTTGATCCAATCTCAGCATCGCTCTTATGATCTAGCGTCATCATTCTCAAGATACGGGCTCTCCTTTTTGGGATTTCCGTACCATCGGCCCCTTGGGTCCCAAACCCGTGGACAAACAATCCAGGAGGATCGTCGGATGCTCGCCACGAACAACAAGCAAATGCTTAAATCAGACCACGCCAAGCCAACCCGAAGACCGATGGATGGAATTTTGGCCACTTTGAGCAATCCTGGTCATTTTTCAGATACGAAAAAAACATGTCATTTCACCCTCTTCATAACAGGGAATGGCAAGAATTCTCAGATTGCCAGCAAGAATCTCGCAAAACTTTGTGCAGGCGAATTGGCCGGAGTCTGCACCATGGAAATCGTCGACATCTTGGAAGACTTTGCCTCCGCGGTGAACCACAATATTCTTGTTACCCCCACCTTACTGGTAACCACCCTCCATAAAACCACGATGATCACAGGAAAATTGAGTAATCTTCGGAAAATTCGCGCTGCCCTGCGCTGATTGTCGTGTAGCCACGACCCGATATCTTCAATCCTGCGTTAGCAACTGGAGCTCGCCAAGGCTGCTCCGCGGAGCTCCGGGACCAGAAAATCAAGACAGCTGTCATGCTCGCAAGAACGCTTCCCTGCGTTTACAGGTCGCCGCCGGCTCGCGGCTTTGGCGTCGGTCCGGATGCCCTTCTCTCCTGCCTGCAACGCCGGGATAGAAATCCTGCACGAGGAAGTTGGGCGTCCAGAATCATTTTGAAGCCGGCACCGTTTCCGACGCTGCTTTTGCGCTTGACCTGGCCCTTCCCTGCATGCTTATGATGTTCCTAAACATATTTGGACAACGTCCGGTCCATGGGCTGTTTGCAAGGGGTTGGGAAAGTCCTTTGGTAAGGCATGCAAAAGCATGTAGGTCGTAGTTAATCAAAACAGGCAAAACATGATCTGGATGCTCGCCTCCGCGGGCATGACGAGCATAATGAGATGTTTCATTTCAAGTCACTCTCGCGAATGCGAGGATCCAGTCATCTGCAGGTTGTTGGGCGTGCCCGTTTACTGAGCAATTACCGCGTATCATTTGAGCTTCACCCTCGCCCAGCCGTGATGTTTGGGACAGCCGGCAGCTGAAACTCATTAGGGATCGGACAGCTTTCACCATCAGCCAAGGAGGTGAATTATGGTGAAATTCCTCGATCGAGGAAAGGTGACCGTACTGTTGCTGCTGCTTGTTGGAGCCGTGCTGTTTGCTGGAGCGGCTTATTCCGTGAGAGCCACGGATCAGCCGGAGTTCTGCGGCAGCTGTCACGTGATGTACGAAGCTGTTCGTACGCATCAAATGTCCGCTCATGCCAATCTGGCTTGCAATGAATGCCATGCACCCGATGCGGCCATCCCCAAGATGATTTTCAAGACGCGTGCCGGAGCCAAGGACATTTATCAAAACGCCTTCGGTGATGTTTACGACGTAATTCATGTCACCGAAAGGACCCGGCAGGTCGTCAATGACAGCTGCATCCGGTGTCATTCCACGACAATCCGGAATGTCGCCGATAAAATCACCGAGGCCAAGGAATGTACGGCATGTCACAGGTCGTTGCCGCACATGTCCAGGTTGCCGATATCAGAAAGGAGAGTGGCGGATGAATAGATTCATTACTTATACTTTTTGTTTTGGGCTGGTTCTGGGGACCCTGGTCCTGTTCGGCTGCACCGAGCTGCCGGAACCGGTGACGCCGACATACGAGACCACCTTGCCGGTAACGGAAGTCAGAAACAGTATGTTTGAACCCTTTTTCCCGATTCACTATCGAACTTATCTGGAAAACAACGACGATACCCAGATGACTGAGTACGGCGGTTCCGTGCCCCATGAAAAACACCTCTGCGAAGATCTTCCGCGCGGATGGAAATATTGCCAGCCGTACCTGAAGAACCTGTGGATGGGCTATCCCTTCAGCTTTGAATACAACCGGGCCAGGGGCCATACCTATGCCCTGTACGATCTGTTGCATATCGACAGGATCAATCGCTACAGCGAACAGGCCGGACTGCCCACGACCTGTTACAACTGCAAGTCCGCCAAGATGATCGACTGGGTCGATGAATACGGCGACGACTTCTGGGCCATGGAATTCCATCAGTTCCGGGAGGAACTGGACCTTCAAGACCATACCATCGGCTGCGCCAACTGCCATGATCCCAGGAACATGGAGTTGCGCATCACCAGCGTGCCTCTTGATGAAGCCTTGAAGCAGCAGGGCAAGGACTGGCGCGAGGCCTCGCGCAATGAGATGCGGTCTCTGGTCTGCGCGCAGTGCCATGTGGAATACTATTTCCAGGACAAGGCCCACGGACCTCCGGGCAAACCCATATTTCCCTGGGCCCTGGGTCTGGATCCGGAAGACATGTACGAATACTACAAGGGGCACGGCCACACCGACCGGGAAGGCTTTGAAGGCCATTTCATCGACTGGACCCATGCCGTTTCCGATACGCCGATGATCAAGATTCAGCATCCGGAATACGAAATGGCCTATGACGGCATACACGGTGCAGCCGGGGTCTCCTGCGCGGACTGTCACATGCCGTATCGACGCCTGGACGGAAACCGGAAAATCTCGTCGCATCTCTGGACTTCCCCGCTGAAGGCCACCGACGGCATCCGGCGCACCTGCGGGCAGTGCCATACGGACAAGAGTCCAGAGTACTTGAAGGGCCGGGTGATCTACCATCAGGAACGCACCTGGGAGCAGCTGCTGGTCGCCCAGGAGCTTTCGGTCAAGGCCCATGAAGCCGTGCGCCTGGCTGAAGAGTACACCGGGGGAAGGAATGCCAACTTCAGCCAACTGATGATCAACGCCCGGGAACGCATCCGCAAAGGCGCCATGTTCTGGGATTTCGTCTCCGCGGAGAACAGCGCCGGTTTCCATAATCCGACCAAGGCCCTGGAAACCCTGGCCAGATCGCAGCAGTACAGCCAGCAGGCGGTGGACTATGCCATGCAAGCCACCATGTACGGCATTGCTCCGTACCTTGAGGGGGACATCAAGGATATCGTTCCCCCGATCAAGGAGCACAGCCGAAAACTGCAGCAAAGCCAGGAACATCTCGATTCCCACACCTGGCTGGGCTATCTGCCGCTGCTGCCGGAAGCGGATCTGGTCTGGGATCTCAATCGCCGGGTAAACGCGCAACCGGAATAGATTCCTGAATTTGTGAAACAAAAGGTCCATGGCAGACAAGCTGTCATGGACCTTTTTTACTTTCCTTGGGCATCAACACCTTTTGCCAATTTGCCCCCGGCGGTTGCGCATACGTCGGCAAGACCGAGGCGATGTGAATCGCCTGGTCCTTTCGCCGCTTTGGCCATTTACCTCTGAACTCTGCTTGGTGCAAAAAAAAGTACAACAGGCTGTAGAAAAATCCCTGCTGGCTGCGTTGCTACATAAAAAATCAAACCTTCACGTATGGCTAAATGCGCTTCGGCCTTGATTCGATTGCCAGGAAGGCAAATCGAAAATGTGGCGTAGCCACAGCCCGTAGGGGCCGGACACAGGACGTGTTCGGATAGCTTTTATTGCGCCTTGCCAGCAGGTTTGAACAGCCTGTGGATTCGGAATTTATCGACACTCTGTTAGAAGTTCCGTCATTCTTCGTGCCTCTTTTTTGTCCTCGTCGTGACAAGCGGAACATCATTGAAGCGAGGCCGGTTTTTAGGTCGAGCCGAGATGTTGCTGCGAGGAGGGCGGAGCGACGGGATCGTGCCGCTTTGCGGAACTTGGGTCACATCCAGTGGACTGACATGCTTCAGATAACTATATCCTCAAAAAAAGGAGATGAAGCCATGAAATCACTTTCCTTCTTGTCCTGTTTTTTCTCGAAGCTGACTCGGTCCGGGGCCATGCTTGCCCTGGCGGCTACTCTGGTCGCGTTTCCGGCATGCGGCAATGCCGAACAGGCAGCCTATCACGTCGCCACGGTTGCCGAGGGGCTGGACACGCCATGGGCTATGGCTTTCCTGCCGGGCGACGGTCGCATCCTGGTGACCGAGCGCGGCGGAAGGCTGCGGATTGTCGATCCGGGCAGCGGCGATATCGGCGAGCTGACCGGAGTGCCTGAGGTCGATGCACGCGGCCAGGGAGGGCTCCTGGACATTGCCGTACATCCCGCCTTTCCCGAGGAAGGCTGGGTCTACCTGACCTGGGCGGGTGAGGACCGGGGCCGCACCGCCACGCATCTGGGGCGCGCGATGCTCGATCTCGACGAGCTTGCGCTGTCGGACCTCGAAGTGCTTTATGTCGCAGATCCGTTCTTTGACTCGACGGCACATTACGGCTCGCGCATCGTGTTTCGCGACGGCTATGTCTTCGTCGGCTTCGGCGACCGAAACTTCAAGAACTTCGGACCCGACCACATCGCCCAGGACATCTCCAATGCGAATGGTGCGACCATCCGTCTGGCGCTGGACGGATCGGTGCCGGAGGACAACCCTTTTGTCGGTCAACAGGACGCGGATCCGGCCATCTGGTCCTACGGACACCGCAATATCCAGGCCATGACGGTCCATCCTGATACCGGCGCGATCTGGCTGGCGGAGCACGGCGAGTCGGGCGGCGACGAGATCAACATCGTGACCCGGGGCGGCAACTATGGCTGGCCCCTGGCCAGCTACGGCGTCGACTACCGCACGGGCCAACCCTTCGCCGTCCCCCATGACGAGACCGATGAGTTCATCGCACCGGTCCATCACTGGGGCCCAGGCCGCACGGACCACTTCCCGCCTTCGGGAATGACCTTCTACACCGGCGAGGCCTTTGCCGAATGGCAGGGACATCTGCTTGTCGGCAACCTCTACCACCGCTATCTGGGTCTGTTTGCCGTTGACGGCGAATCCGTCTCGTCCCCGGAACGACTTCTTGAGGGTAGGGGCTTGCGGATCCGCGACGTGGCCGTGTGCCCGGGAGACGGCTCGATCTACGTGATCGCCGACGACAGCGACTCGCCGCTGCTGCGGCTTGAGCCGACCGCCAATGACGCTCGGCAGTAAGGGGACCATTCAGGTGCAGTTCCGGGCATGAATGAGTTCATGCCCGAATTGCACGGCGCATTCCGCTTACACCTCAACACCGTCAAGAGGACCTTTTGTTGTCCATGGAAAAACAACAGACAATGATCGCCGCGGCCAGAGGCCGGAGCCTCGCGGATTTGCTGATCACCAATATCCAGTTGGTGAACACCCTGTCCGGCGAGATCCATCCAGCCAACGTCGCGGTTCGTGACGGCGTTGTCCTGGGCTTCGAGGACTATCCGGCCCGCAAGACCGTGGACGGCGGCGGCGTCTATCTCTGTCCCGGGTTTGTCGAGGCCCACATTCACATCGAATCCACCCTGCTCGCGCCGCCGGTCTTCGCCGGGGTCGCGGCGGCCAGGGGCACGGCCGCGGTGGTCTGTGACCCTCATGAGATCGCCAATGTTCTCGGGGTGGAGGGCATCGAGTATGTTCTCCAGTCCACGCGGGATTTGCCGATCTCCATCTACTGCATGTTCCCCTCCTGCGTTCCAGCCACGCACCTGGAAAACTGCGGAGCCAGACTGGGCGTTGTAGAAATGCAATTTCTTATAAACAAGTACCCCGGCCGATTCCCTGGACTGGGGGAGATGATGAACTTCCCGGGAGTGATTCACGGTGATCCGGACGTGCTGGCCAAGCTGGAGCTGGCCAGGGATCTGGTCATCGACGGACATGCTCCCGGACTGACGGGCATGGACTTGAACGCCTATATCGTGGCCGGGCCGGGCAGCGACCATGAATGCGTGCAGTTGGAGGAAGCCAGGGAAAAGCTGCGCAAGGGAATGCACGTCATGATCCGGCAGGGGACGTCTGAACACAACATTGCCGAGTTGCTGCCCATGGTCACGGATAGCAACTGGCCGGGTTTCTCCCTTGTTTCCGACGATCGCCATCCCGGAGACTTGGCCAGACTGGGCCACATGGACGAAAATTTGCGACGAGCCGTGCAGTTGGGGCTCGAACCGGTCCGAGCCGTACAGATGGCGACCATCAACCCGGCCCGCTATTTCGGCCTCAAGCACAGGGGGGCGATAGCTCCGGGTTACCGGGCCGATCTGGTTCTGGTGGAGGATTTGAAAGACTTCAAAATCAACAAGGTTTACCTGGGCGGCGTTGCCCTGGAGGAATGCTCCTTCAACGCCGCGGTCGCTCCGCCCGGCAACTCCATGCACATCCGGAAACTGAACGAGCACTCCTTCGCCATTCCCGCGAACGGAACAACGGCACGGGTCATCGAGATCGTTCCCGGGCAGATCGTCACCAATGCAGCTTTGGGGCGTCCCGTAATTCACGACGATCTGGCTCTGGCCGATCCGTCCTCCGACCTGGCAAAGCTGGCCGTTGTGGAGCGCCACCGAGCCACGGGCAATATCGGTCTGGGGTTCGTGCGCGGATTGGGGATGCAGCGCGGAGCCCTGGCCTCCACCGTGGCCCATGACTCGCATAATCTGATCACCGCCGGAACCAATGACGCGGACATGCTCGTCGCAGCCCGCGCGGCACAAGACATGGGCGGCGGGCTGGTGGCGGTGCGGGACGGCAATGTCCTGGCGGCTCTGCCGCTGCCAATAGCCGGCCTGATGAGCGACAAGCCCCTGGAGGAGGTGGTCCGGGCCATGGAAAAGCTGTCTACGGCCTGCGAAGACATGGGCCTGACCCACCCCAATCCCTTCATGGTCCTCTCCTTCCTGGCCCTGCCGGTCATTCCGGAACTGAAGCTGACGGACAAGGGACTGGTGGACGTCAACCGGTTCGAACTGGTGGGGCTATGGGCTGACTGAGCCAAGGCAATTGCCAAATTCGGAGTGGGTTTTAAACCCGGAATTGGAGGGTCGGATTTGCAAGTTTGACAATAACACTTGTTGCTCGGGCGATAGATAAATGTTCAGCGTGAGGGAACCGTATCCATGACAACCCTGCTCGTCGGGTTCGATTCAGCATGGACCCCCACCAACTCCGGTGCCCTCGTCGGGGCGCTTCGAACTGATGACGGGAAGTTCCGGGGACTCGGCTCGCCGCAGGTGGTGAACTACAGCAAAGCTGAAGGCACGATTCTTGGCTGGCAGTCACAGCATAATCCGGAGGCAACGATCGTGCTGATCGATCAGCCGACGATCGTGAAGAACGCCTCGGGTCAGCGACCAGTCGAGAACCTTGTCGGGTCGCCGGTGAGCCGTCGGTACGGCGGGATGCAGCCAGCAAACACAACCAAAAAGGAGATGTTTGGCGAGGATGCACCGGTTTGGCGGTTTCTGGCCCGGTTCGGCGGTCCCGCGAATCCCCTTGAACAGCTGACGGGAACGTGGGTGATCGAGACCTACCCTGTGCTGGCAATGATCGCGCTTGGATGGACGCTGCCGGATTTACGCCCTACAGGGCGGCTGCCCAAGTACAACCCCGAGCGGAGGAAGACCTTTTCGATCTCCGACTGGCGGCACGTCTGCCAACGAGCGTCGAGCGCACTCCAAGTGCGTGGACTTTCGGGGATCGCTACATGGCTCGACGGCGTTGCTCAGAGCAATGCGCCACGGAAGTGTGATCAGGACGGTCTGGATGCTTGTATCTGCCTTCTTGCCGCACTGCACCTAGTCGAGACGAGAGAGTGCATGATGGTCGGGAGTTTGGACACGGGTTACATCGTGGTGCCTCACGCAGATAGTCTGTACACGGAACTTCACGCTCGCTGTGAACAAACTAGTCGAACGGCATCGGAGTGGGTACGGTTATTCAGTCTGACAACGATCTCAGGAGCACTGCCGGGGCCGTCCGGTAACAGCATGCAGCGGACGGAGAGATAACAGTGGTTCTCGAAAAATTTCTTCTCGTCCGCAGGCCTCTACGTGGCCGCTGATACAAGACCATCACACCGCTTTCCTCCTGCCATGAACGCCGAAACCGAACTCCAAACCCTGATCGCCACCATGAAGCCGTCCCTTCATGCGCAGCCTTATGTCTTCTGTTCCATCGATGAAGTTGTTTTCGCTAGGCTTCCCTTCATTCCGCTGGGTACGTTTCACGAACCGGAAGGCGTAACGATTATCGCCACCCGGGAGCAGGCCAGTGACAGCGGCTTGGAATTCGATATGTCCTGGGCTTGCGTCACGCTGGAAGTGCGTTCGTCGCTCATGGCGGTCGGCTTCCTGGCGCTCATTACGGCCCGCCTTGCCCGTACGGGCATCAGCGTCAAACCGGTTTCGGCCTTCCAGCATGATCAACTGTTCGTCCCCTGGTAAATGAAAGAGCACGCCTTGGCCGAACTCATCGAACTGAGCCACTCGCGCTGTGAGAACATGCGTAATGCCATACGCATTTTTAAAGCTCGTTTCCGAGGGTGAGGCTGATGTCAGAGAAGGGCGTGTTGAAAGCCAGGAAGAAGTTCAAAATATTGAGAGTGGGTTGCAGTTAATAAAAGCATGAACGAGGAACTCGATTGCGGCGAAAGACCGAAGCCGGATTGGACAGACAGCATTACCGTGGGAACCAGTGCATTTGTGGAGAGCGTTCAGGTGAAGCTTGAATAAGGCGGTTGGGAGAAGAATCCTTGAAAACGGCACCAACCCACGATATGTGCTTCGTGAGACACCATAACTCTTACAATGCGCACTTTGAGGACGAAGTTGGGTTCTAAAACAGAGTGGCCCTTTTTTTTAAATTTTTTATTTTGAATTCGGAGCGTTATGTCATGTCGGACCCGAAAAAAATCGAATAAATATAGCGGCTATGCTCTGATCTGACGTTATCACTGGATCAACCCTAACCATCATCCGGAGTCACGATGGCAAAGTTTCTGAACACAAGTGCGACAAATTACTTCCTTGAAGAACTCATAAAGAGCGCCAGGGACCGGCTCATCCTCATCAGCCCGTTTCTTCGTCTAAATGACAAAATCAAGGAACTTCTCGAAGACAAAAACCGCCTCAAGATTGATGTTCGCGTCGTTTATGGCAAGAGCGAGTTACAGCCTGAAGAAATCAACTGGCTGAGGGAGCTTACCTACCTCCGAACAAGTTTTTGCAAGAATCTTCACGCGAAGTGCTATCTTAATGAAGAGCTTTCCATAATCACGAGCCTGAATCTCTACGAGTTCAGCCAAGTGAACAACAACGAAATGGGGGTTCTCATTCGGCGCTCAGAAGATCCGGAACTCTACAAAGACTCCTATGAAGAAGCACAGCGTATAATCCGTATCAGCGATGAAATTCGCATTTCCATTGAAACCGTCGAAAAAGAAGCGGAGGCCTCTGTCGAAGGGGAGGACTCGACGCCCAATAAACTGACTACATCAAAGCTGGCCAAGATTGTTGGAGTCAAGACCAACGAACTAACTGAACGGCTGGTGAAGGCGGGCTATCTTGAAGTACGTGATGGTAAGAACTACATCACCGCCAAAGGCAAGGAAGCCGGTGGCGAGTTCCGCATGAGCCCCAAGTATGGCCCGTATTTTCTATGGCCCGAGAGTCTTCAGCCCTGAGGACTAACGAAAGCCTTGCATCCGACCGCGATCCGCACGTTGAGTCTTGGCGGTTTTTTACTCCAAAGCCCACCTGCCGTGAACGCCGAAACCGACCTTCAAACCCTGATCGCCTCCATGAAGCCGGCTCTTCATGCGCAGCCGTACGTCTTCTGTTCCATCGACCAAGCTGTTTCGCCAGGCTCCCCTTCATTCCGCTGGGTACGTTTCACGAACGGGAAGGCGTAACGATTATCGCCACCCGGGAGCAGGCCAGTGACAGCGGGTTGGATTTTGATATGTTCTGGGCATGCATCACCCTGGAAGTGCGTTCGTTGCTCACAGCGGTCGGCTTCCTGGCGCTCATCACGGCCCGCCTTGCCCGTGCGGGCATCAGCGTCAATCCGGTTTCGGCCTTCCATCATGATCACCTGTTTGTCCCCTGGGAAATGAAAGAGCATGTCTTGGCCGAACTCATCGAGCTGAGCCGCTCGCGCTGTGAGAACATGCGTAATGCCATACGCATGTTAAAGCTCGTTTTCGAGGGTGAGGCTGATGTCGGAGAAGGGCGTGTTGAAAGCCAGGAAGAAGTTTTCCATAAAATTGAGAGTAGCGGATAAGCCCAGATGTTTTTATAAGAAGCGTAGGTTTCTGGGATCATCCCTTTTAAACGGCCTTGCCTGCTGGCATCAACATGGTCATACTTTTGGTATGAAAACAGCAGTCTCCATTCCAGATCCCGTTTTCGCCAAGGCTGACCGCTACGCTCGGCTTGTTAACAAGTCGAGGAGCCAGATTTTTTCCGAGGCCCTACGTGAGTATCTTGCTCGCCATTCACCCGATGAAGTGACCGAGGCGATGGATCAAGCGCTTGAGACGATTGAAGAACAGCGCGATTCGTTCGTCGCCAAAGCCAGTGAGCGGGTCCTGAGGCAAGCGGAGTGGTAATATCTTAAGGGGACGTATGGTGGGCCGATCTTGGGGAGCTGGTTGGTTCCAGTCCTGGTTTCCGACGACCGGTGGTTGTCGTCCAGGAGGATGGCCTTAATCGCAGTCGGATCGCGACTGTTGTCTGCGTGCCGCTGACCAGCATTCTCCGATGGGCCAATGCTCCGGGGAATGTGGAATTGACCTCTCGGGTCACAGGGCTCCCAAAAGACTCAGTGGCCAATGTCTCCCAGATTATCACCATTGACCGGGATCTACTCGGGGAATGCATTGGAAAACTCCCTCAGGCAAAGCTGCTGCTCATCCTCGCTGAATCGACACAGTCTTGGGCAGGTAGTTTCCGCCATGCTTTCCTTCATTCCAACCGTCACGTCTCACACTCGGGAAGAGCAAACACTCGCCATCATCCAGGCTTAATCTTCGTATTCCTGCCGAGAGCGTGAAAAGCTCCGCCCCTGTTCATCCAGGGATTGACGATACCTGACACAGCCTCGCAAGAACTGTGGCCACTCGGGCACGACCGGGACGGGATCGGTCTTTTCCGGCAGCAGTGACCACAAATCCGGGTGATGCCAGCACAAATCATGTCCTGAACTGTCCCGGTGGGAGCGAATGCCGTTCCTGAGCCGTATCGCCTCGGCGATCAGCTGCTCACGAGTCATTGACTGCAGATCATCATCCATGACTTATTCTCCAAATGTTGAATCTAGTGCCGCATCAGTTAGGATGCCGAAGAGAGACCGCGAACACGGTCTTGGTGCGGCTGGATGCGTTTCCAAAATTCGAGCTAAGCCAATGTCTCCTCGGAAAATGCATTGAAAGCTCCCTCAGGCAAAGCTGCTGCTCATCCTCGAATCGACACCGTCTTGGGCAGGTAATTTTCTCAAAGCTTTGCTTCATTTTGCTGGGTATGTTTCACGAACGGGAAAAAGGCGTAGATTATCTCCGCCCGGCTGTAGGCCAGTGACAGCGTTTTGGATCCGCGATGGCGTCTTCAAAAGTCCAGCGGTCTTCAGCTCGATTCGCAAACAGCCTTCAGAAGCTCCAAGGCCCGCGGCCATCCTGCGTTGAACATTTCTTCGAAATTCTCGTGAGTCGTCATTTCGATCAACAGTTCCGTCTGACCGTTTTCACCGTTGAAGATGTACGTCTCTGTCGCTCCAATCCACGATTCGGCCATTTCGCTTGAGACGTCTTCACTGCCGTCTTTGTTGATCATGGCCACGTGCCTGGCTTTCAGTCGCTCATGGGGGACGACTTCGTCCAAGACGGCCTTGGTGCCGCCCAGATCCGGATCAATGAACAGAATGGTCTCCCCTTGTTCCCATTTTCCGATAAACTGGGAATTCGGCGAGAAGGCCTGGGTCCATTGTCGGTAGTCCGATGGGTCGAGCATGTGCTTCCACACTGCTTCTTTTGGTGCGTTGATTCTGATCGAGTAGGTCAGGGTTTTTATATTATGCTCCTTTTCGCCTGCCGTCTGACAGTGGGCAATCAAAGGGCCGCCAACAGCATCGGCCGTGGATGCCGAAGAGAGACCGCGAACACGGTCTTGGTGCGGCTGGATGCGGCGCTCCAAAATTCAAGCAAAGCCAATGCCAACAATAGGATCCCGCTCAAGGGGACAAGCCGTCATTGTACTTGTCTCTCAGGGGTGATTGTTCTCCCGGCAACGGCCTTCACTTCACTCTTCCCATTGCTTCGTCCCTCCATTCCCGCGGCATTTTTTCAATTGCATAGCGCAAGGCGGTCCTGGGCATGACTGTTTTTCTGGCGAGAACATACTCGAATACTTCTTTTTGATGGGCCTGGCTTGCTGACTTCAGCATCCAGCCGTACCCCTTCCGAACCAGATCGTCCGCGTCCATGAGCAGGATGTCGGCCAATGCGAACACTTCCCGCAGGAATTTGCCCCGTCTGGCCGGAATGATCAGGGATACGGCGGATGCACGACGCATCCAGCGATTGGGCGATTTGGCCCAGGATTGCAGATTGGGCAGGTTTTCGGGATACATTTCGAGAAACGAGCCGATGGTATGGTTGCAGAGGGTGTCGCAGGAAGCCCAGTTGGCGACGTAGCGATCGACCCATCTTTCAAAGACCTGAAAATCGCCGCGTTCATAATATTTGCTCAGAGCATGCGACCAGTTGCAGGCAATGAAGCTTTCCTCCAGATATCCCGATTTCCACAGCTCTTCACAGAGATCAAAGATCGGCTCTTTGTCCATCATTCTGATTTCTTTGAAATACTTTTTAGCGATCCTGGTCACGACCGCCGTTCTGACCCCGTGCAGTTGAACCTGTTCCCGAAAGAACCGCTGTCCGCTGCTTTTCGTCCTGGGATCAGCTTCATGCTCCAGGTCCACTCGCATTCTCCGGATAATGTCGTCCATTCGTTGCTCCTTGCTGCTGTTTCGCCGGCATTCTTGAAAATGTCATCCGCAGGAAAAACGTCAACAAGTCGCCTGTCAAGCAAAACAAATTGCGGCACAAGAGCAAGGTGATCACATAATGGAACCTGTTTTGCAAAAAACATGTTCAAGATTCCGGTACGGCCGGAATTTTCTGAATGTGAGAAAGTACAGGAAAGAACAGGAACGGCTTCGGGATCATCCTGCATTGCCGTTTCACTGGAGGAGAGCGATATGGAACTACCGGAACTGACGAAGTTTGTGATTGAAGATGGCGAAATGGCGGCCCGATTGGCGGGAGATCGGGAGAAGCCGGCGCTGCTCCTGATCCATGGTTTTCCAAGCTCCTCGACATCGTTCCGGGAGGTGATCGGTCCCCTCGCGCGGGACTGTTTCGTGGTCGCCCCGGATCTTCCGGGGTTCGGGAGTTCCGGGCCAATTGAACGGCCTTCGTTCTCTCGGTATGCGGACATAATCCATGGACTGCTCGTACAGCTCGGGATCAAGTCCTGCCACCTCTATCTCCACGATTACGGCGCGGCAGTCGGGCTGCATATCGCCACGCGCAATCCCGGCGGCATACGCAGCCTCATTATCCAGAATGCCAATGCCCATGAAAGCGGGATGGGGCCGCAATGGGAGGCGACCAGAGCCTATTGGGACGATCCCACACCGGAGCGGGAAGCGGAGGCGACCGCGCACCTGACCTTCGAGGGGACGCGGGATCAGTATGTTGCCGGAGTGCCGGAAGACATCGCCAGGCGCATCGATCCCCGGCTATGGGAAGAAGATTGGCGGATCATGTCGCTGCCCGGCCGGATCGAGACGCAGCGCGCGCTGGTGCTGGATTATCGCAGCCATGTCGCGCGATTCGCCCAGATCGCCGATTACCTGAAGCGCCGGCAACCGCCGGCCTTGATGCTTTGGGCGAGACACGACGTTTTTTTCGATCTCGAAGAGACGCTTTCCTGGATGAGAGCGCTGCCGCGAATGGAGGCCCACGTTTTCGACGCCGGTCACATGCTGCTCGAGACGCATTCGGCCGAATGCGCGGCGATGATGAGCGCGTTTATCAGGCGCGTGGAAGGATCGCGAAAACATCGTTCAGACAATTTGTAAAACATCCATGAACAGGCGGCGATGTCCATGGACGGTTCATCCAGGGCAGCGGCGTCGGGCAAATGGAGTATTTAGAGGGACCGGTATGGCGAAATCAGACAACAAGGAGAGCATCTGCGCGACGGTCAATGCGTTTGCGGATGCAATCCGGGGCAAGAACGCGCAGGGCGTGAGAGCCTGTTTCACTGAGGATTCCGTTGGTTATTATCTCGCACCCCCGCTTCAAGTGTCTCCTCATGAGGACGATCTGGAGGGTTGGTTCGCAACTTGGACCGGGTCGATTGGTTATGAGATGCGCGACCTGGAAACCACATCCGGCGAAGACATCGCCTACTGTCACTGCATGTGCCGCCTCACCGGAGCAAGAACGGACGGCACGGAGACCGATGTCTGGTATCGTGGAACTTTGTGCTTCCGCAAGATTGGCCGTCACTGGCAAATCACGCACATCCACGAATCGGTGCCGATGTATATGGACGGCACGTTCAGGGCTGCAATTGATCTCAAACCGTAGCGGAAAGAATCCTCGCCTGCCCCATGAGGATCGACACGAGCCGGAAACAACATAATACAAGACCTGACCCCATGATCCTTCGCGAGGAATCAACTCTTACAATGCCCATTTGATGGCGAAATCGGGGTTCTAAGGCAAAACAACAGTCTATCCAGAGCATAACTTTTAGATTCAATAGACTAGCTCGGTCCGGCCCCGAAAGGCCGAGATTCGGACTCGATGAGGAGCTGGTTCCAAGAATCGGGGGGATAGCCTTGAGCGAGCATCTTTTGGAAGACAGCATACGGATCGGTTTTCCCATGGGCTTGTCGCAAGGTCTTTTCGTCGTTGACCCAGGCATAGATGATGATTTTCGCAGTGGAGTCGTAACGGAAGAACAGACGAAAGCGTCTGCCGATCTTGGCCCTGCGCCAGTGGCGATGGGACTTGCCCAGGGTTGTGCCCTGACGATAGACCGAGCGGCTAGGGTCGCTTGGAATGGTTTCCAGCATCAGCCGCGAAAGGGCATGG
The DNA here is from genome assembly GCF_900104215.1 of Desulfonatronum thiosulfatophilum. NCBI lineage: Bacteria > Pseudomonadati > Thermodesulfobacteriota > Desulfovibrionia > Desulfovibrionales > Desulfonatronaceae > Desulfonatronum > Desulfonatronum thiosulfatophilum. The sequence goes on from NZ_FMXO01000012.1 coordinate 136,481, forward strand.
AAAAGTTTAGCGTTGGCATTGCTCTGCCAGTCTGAGGGAGCCGCCGCCCTGGTCCGTTCACAGACCTCGGAAAGCCGTTGCAGTTGCCGGAGCAGGCAGTCATGAAAGAGCAATGTCCACCCGTGGCGCTGCATTACAGGGACACGTCCCCGGAGATTTCCTGATCAAGGTCTTGGTCATGTTCAAGTGCCGCGACCAGACTTTTGACAAGGTCATCCGGGAGAGTGGAAACATGGCGGCCATGGGCGATGTCCTGTTCCAGCAGATTCAGGAAAGATTCCAGGGCCGGATCGGTGTGCTCATCCTCCCCGGTGATCACAATTTCATCACCGCGCAGGGTGAAGGCCAGCTTGGAACCGGCATCAAGACCCAAGGCCTGGCGAATGGATTTGGGCAGGGTGACTTGGCCCTTGGAAGTCATGGTGGCCACTTCGCGGATTGTCGTCATGCTCTCTTCTCCATCTTTTTTGCTCACGGTAAGAATTTCTCCTTACGCGGTCAAGCTGACGCATTCATCCTTGCAAATGTAAAAGGACTTGGCACTATCCATACCTGAATGTTGAAAAAGTCCTAATCCACAGTCCGTTCAAAAACCCCAAGTGCAAGGAGCAAAAATAGCTATCCGGACACGTCCTGTGTCCGGCCCCTACGGGCTGAGGCGCTGCCACATTTTCGATTTGCCGTCCTGGCGATCGAATCAAGATCGAAGAGTATTAGTCATACGGGAGAGTTTGGAATTTTTGCAGCGACGCAGCAATTGGGGATTTTTCAATGGACTGATAAACTACCTTGCAAATTCACCACAAGATGGATAATTTGCAAGGATGATTCCGCGACGCATCCTTCCTTTCATCCAGTCGGCTCTGAAACGTCAAGCCGCGGTGGCCCTGATCGGGCCGCGTCAGGTGGGGAAAACCACGCTGGCCTTGGCCATCGGCAATGACCTTCCATCACTGTATCTTGACCTCGAAGATCCCGGAGATCGTCAGAAGTTGGCGGAGCCGGTTCTTTTTCTGAGCAGGTATGAGGACCGTCTGGTCATCCTTGACGAGATCCACCGTGTGCCGGAACTGTTTCAGTCCTTGCGAGGCATTATCGACCAGGGACGAAACCGTGGCCGGCGAGTCGGCCGGTTTCTGCTTCTCGGCTCCGCTTCCATTGAGTTGCTCAGGCAGTCGGGTGAAAGCCTTGCCGGTCGGATCGCATACGTGGATATGGGGCCGTTCGACGTGCTGGAGGTTGCGGATGTTCCGTCGAAACAGTTCGACCTCTGGATTCGTGGCGGTTTCCCGGACAGTTTTCTCGCTGAAGACGACCCGACAAGCCTGGCCCTGCGCAAGGATTTCATCCGGACCTACCTGGAGCGGGATGTTCCGATGTTCGGTCCGCGCCTGCCCGCGGAAACGATGCAACGATTATGGATCATGCTTGCGCATGGACAAGGCACGCTCCTGAACGCCTCCCGCATTGCGGCGAGCCTTGGGGTAAGCGCCCAAACCGTAACGCGGTATATCGACCTGCTCGTGGACCTGCTGCTGGTGCGCAGGCTGTCGCCATTCCATGCCAATCTGGGCAAGCGACTCGTCAAATCACCGAAAATCTATGTGCGCGACAGCGGCCTGCTGCACGCACTACTGGACATCTCAGACCATAATGAACTTGCCGGGCATCCCGTGGCTGGCGCGAGCTGGGAGGGATTTGTGATCGAGAATCTCCTGGCTGCGGCCCCGGTTCGGACCAGGGCGAACTTCTTTCGTACGGCAGCGGGCGCCGAAATCGACCTGCTGCTGAGATTTCCCGGTGACGAACTCTGGGCCGTCGAAATCAAGAACAGCCTGTCCCCCAAGCCTGAAAAAGGATTCCATCTCGCCCTCGCGGACGTGAAACCTTCTCGGGCATTCGTCGTCTATCCGGGAGAAGAACGGTATCCGATCAGTGAAACCACGGAAGTCGTCAGCCTCAATGAAATGTGCATGGTACTGGCGGGAAGGTCAGCGCCATAAAACCCGCATTGAATGGAAATGTTCGCGGGGAGGACGTGGGAGTCCAAGGGAGTAGAGCTCATGAGTAGTTGGGAGCTTTCCAGGTCTTATGACTTTGAGGGACGGGAAATTCGTTACGGTAGAGCAGGGGAAGGCCCGCCAATGGTGCTTGTACACGGGACACCCTGGTCGTCATTTACTCTCCGGCCTTTGATACGGCGGCTGTCCAAGGAATACTTGATCTACTATTACGATTTGCTGGGCTATGGACAGTCGAGCATGGCAAACGGCGACGTGTCGCTGGGTGTTCAAAATAGAGTTCTGGATAGCCTGCTTGACCACTGGGGGCTGGATGATCCTATTGTCGTTGGCCATGACTTTGGTGGCGCCACTGCCCTCAGAACTCACCTGCTGAATGATCGATCCTTCAAGAAAATAATTCTCATTGATCCGGTCGCGGTCTCTCCTTGGGGATCGCCATTTTTTCGGCATGTAAAAAAACACGAATCCGCTTTTGCAGGGGTGCCAGACTATATTCATGAGGCAGTGGTCCGGGCATATGTGCAAACGGCTGCCTTCAAGCCGCTTGAAAGCGCAACATTAGAGGGAATCGTTTCCCCGTGGACCAGCGAGCAAGGCAAGCCGGCCTTCTATCGCCAGATCGCCCAGGCAGATTCCAAATACACCGATGAAATTCAGCCCCTTTATCCGACTATCACCACCCCTACCATGATCCTGTGGGGGCGCGAGGATAGCTGGATACCGCTGGAGCGTGGACAAGAACTTCATGCCCTGATTCCGGGATCGGTCCTTCGCGTGATCGATGACGCCGGCCATCTCGTTATTGAAGAGAAACCGGATGAATTGGTGAAGGAAATACTGGATTTTTGCTCAGCTGAATGTTGAAAAAGCCTTATCCACAGCCCGTTCCAAATAACAAGTGCAAGGTGAAAAAAAACAAGATCGAAGCGTATTTAGTCTGCCCTGAAAATAGGTCAACTATTTAAAATTGTTTGACATTTTTTCTATTTCGTAGTACATTTTCAACCAGTTACTGCAGTATTTCTGTAATAAGCCGGTCGAAAAATCACTGATTTTGGAGTGACTATGAAGGCGAAAAAGAAAAATTGTAATCAAGGCAACTTCCTCTATCCGGATTTGTTGAAACAACTCAATCCCCATCATTCTCTGCTTCAACTGGCTAAACAGATCCCTTGGCAGCACTTCGATGATGAGTTTACGGTTTACTACAGCGAGAAAGGGCGCCCAGCAAAACCAATCCGGCTCATGGTCGGGTTGATGATCCTCAAGCA